>DATACQ010000607.1:0-5514 GCA_036258955.1 Binatia bacterium | reverse complement strand
AGCGTGTGAAAGGTTAGGCGCGATACATACATGGTTTTGTCCTCCCTTACGCGTCGCTTCAAAGTTTAAAAGGCTCCATTGTTCAACGCCTTTTCGGATCGCTTGCATTCATACGCTGGAGATGAACTTTGAACAATCTTCAAGCGTCTTGATTCAGTTCTTTGAGCTTTATCTTCGCGTGTTGCAGTCCTTCGTGAATAGTCTGCCTGATCTTTTCCAATTCGTTTCTTTGGAACCACTCGGGCGGGATTTCTACCGAAGCCTCGGTGAGTTTTCCAGGATTTTCAAAGACGCACAACGGGTCCGGGTCATTTGGGTTCGCGACGGAAGGTTTCATGACTATCCACGGTCCCTCTTCATCATCAATGATTGACTGAATTATCTTTCGTTTGTCGGGCACTGTCGTTCTTCCCTTCTCCTGATCCACAGGATTGAACACGTCATCAAAGAATTGCCGTCGATACTAGGCAGGGATTACAGATCCACTGAAGCCCGCGTTGGGGCGCCTACCAAAGTTGTAATGCAAACGCGGTGCCCTGTCTGCGAACGACGGTCTTTGCACAGCATCAGTTTTCTCGTCCCGTGCGCTTGTTAGGCTGCACGGTCGGAGTACTGGCATCTTCATTGCGTTGTTAGTACTGTTGATCATAAAAGAAGAAGAAGGAGGCTGCTCATGAAGACAGGGATAGCCTTGGTAGCGTTCATTTCACTTTCATGGTTGACCATCGCCGGCGCAGGCGAGGTAATTAGTCCGGAGAACGCCGCGCGGAAAGTTGAAATACGCAATGTCCAAGTACAAGGAAACGTGGTCTCCGGCGAGGTGATCAATAGATCCCGGAATTCTGTTCGAAACCTCGAATTGCTCGTCCAACATCACTGGCTTTGGAAGAACGAGTTTAAGCCCGGCGATGTCTCTCCAGGAAAATCGGTCTATGTTGTCCTCGATAAAGAGCTTCGCCCCGGAGAATCGGCACCGTTTACCGCCTCCATCGACCCGCCGACTCTATCACGGCCGGACGGCTACTTTGTGACTGAAGTGAGTCTGGCGGGTTTCACCGAAGTTATTCCGTCCGGAGCAGGTTGAGGTCTTATCTCGTGATGGCTCCTACCGAGCCGGAGACTGCCGCAGAACGGCGTCCTCCTGCGCCGCGCCGCGAACCTCCGCGGCGCAAGATTCCGATCAAGCCGCCACGGAAGAAACGACCGCCGGTAGAAGAACCCCCGGAGCCGCCTAAGCCGGCCGATCCCGGCAGAGACAAACCGCCGATTGGCGACCCACCACCTCCGAAAGGCCAGCCCGAAAAGCGGCTACGGCCGGGTGCACAAAGCGCCGTTGCAAAATCTGCGAAACAAGGACAACGAGTATAAACCCGCTTGCAGTTCCCAGAGGCGACGATTGCTGGCCGGCAGTGGCACTCTTCGGCTGAGAACAATCGGGTTCTGAACAGGTGGGAACATTCCACCACCACTTTGCGCCAAATAATACTTCGATTATGTGCTTTGGTTGCCCTTTTAAAAAACCTCCAGGTTACTGCGGAGCTGAGCAGCGCCGCACCTATCAAGCCCATTCATCCAATCCGCAACAACTCGGCGCGTTTTACATCATCTCCGTACGAGTTCCCGATGTCGGCGACTCGGGCAGCTTATCTATCACAATCGCAAGCGCCACGAACATGCCGAGGCCGGTTTTATTGCCGCGCCGATGGCCAGCCTCAATCCGCGATCTACCCCTCTGCGCTACATAAGGATCGAGAAATCGAAACACGCGACCGTGCACCAGCGCGCCATTAGCTGGCACGTGATAACTGCGCTGAATCCCGATCCGCCGCAGTGCGGTTGATCCGGTTCTCAACCATTTTCCAATCAACGTTGGCGAAAAAGGCTTCGATGTATTTGGGACGATCAGCAGGTTTGTAATCTAAGAGGAATGCATGCTCCCACACGTCCATGACGAGAACGGGGTCGAATCCCGCAACGTTACCAATCTCGTGCAATGTAATCCAATGATTCGTGAGTCGTCCGCGCTTCGGATCTTGAAAGCAGATTGCCCAGCCAACGCCGCGCATCTTACCAATGCTCACAAAATCGGCTTTCCAGATCTCATAGCTTCCGAAGCCCGCCTCGGCTGCTTTATAGAATGCCGATGTTTTCTCCGCGTCGGGGGATCCCGATTTCGACAAGTTACCGAAATAGTATTCGTGCAGGACCATGCCGTTGTATTCGAATCCAAGCCGCCGGGTGAGCTCTGAATATGCCGGCATTTCCTCCTGATCGACCTTTCCGTCTTTTAAGCATTCCCAGATTTTCTCCGTCAAACGGTTCGTTTCTTTGACGTAACCCTCGTACAGCTTGAAATGCATTTCTAGTGTTTGATCGGAGATCCCACGCAGTCCGCTCAAATTAAATTGCTTCGGTTGATACGAATCGCTTTTCGCCATGTTGGTTCCTCCTGATTCGATTTTCAATGTTCTTGGCAGTGCGGCTCCTTGGCGCGTTTCCGATTGTCGCTGTTTGACACGAATGGCGCCTGGCCGAGCTGCCCCCGCCTACTAGACAACAGATCATCGTTAGGATTCTCAAAAAACTGGTGCAACGCCTATACCATTCGACCCGAACGGTTTGCTCTGAAACACAAGAGGCCGTGCTTTACCCAGCGCCTGCGTGAAAACGCCTGCTGTGCAGTTGGCGCGAAGATCGAGTGTCGGCGACTGTGTTTAACCTGAGACAGATCTCAAGCGAACCGCGAAGCTGAACTCCTTGCCGTCGTGTGGCACAACGCTTGCTGAGCGCATGAAGTTAGTCATCACCGTGAGCGGCAGCTTCGTTCGCGGAGTTTTCGAACAGCTCATCGACACAAGCCACCAGAGGAAAGAGCCTATGGCCAGAGCTTATTACAGCACCACATTCGCTCAGACGGCCGACAAAGTTTGGTCGGTCGTCCGAGACTTCAACGGACAGCAATGGGCGGAGGGTGTCGGCGAGAGTCACATTGAGAATCGTAGGCCGAATAACGAGGTTGGCGCAGTCCGGGAGATTAGCTTTTATGATCGCCCAAGTCGGCAGCGGCTGACGGCTCATTCCGACACCGACCGATGCTACAGCTACGAATCCGTTGAACCCTTCGAGACCTTGCGTTCATATCGGCAAACGTTGCGCGTTGCGCCCATCGTCGATACCAACACGGCATTCGTTGAGTGGTGGGCAGACTTTGAGGCCGCGCCTGCGCAGCAGGAACGCTGGAACAAATATCTCTCGGATGAATTCGCGAAGTCTCTAGAGAAGCTTCGCACATACCTTGCTGAGCAATAGAGTTCGAGCCCTAAACCTTCGAAAGAGCACCAGCCACCGATAAGGAGGTTGACGCGTCACTGACTACACTCGAGACCCGGTCTCACTGAGAGAGTCCCCTTGCCTCATGAATGATGCTTCGCGCTTGCTCCCGGCGGGCTCTCTGGCGATCTATTTGAATTAGCTTACGAATTTGTTCGCCTACTTCCTTCCTTTTAAGTAGCGTCCTAATCTGGCCACTGTGTCCCGAAATTGGGAAACAACCCGGCGCCAGTGCGCCGGATACGACACACCAGTAACTTACAGGTTGCCGCGTCGCTTGCGTCACCTGGGCCTTCCTTTTAGGCGCAATTGAAGCCGAGCCTACGGGTGCCGACCGTCTGGAGCTGCGCTTCAGCGCACAATCTCGCGAGAGCCTTCAAATCACCGCGCCGAGCGGGAGCGATACTATTCGTCATTCCGGATCTTAGCCTTCGTCGAACCAGAACTTAACTCTCGGCTTATTTCTCACTTGCGGGTATACTGCGGCAACCCGTATTCATTCGACTTTGTAACGCTATGTGGTGTATTAAGGGATGTTCCACTCCGGCATTTTGGCGGCTGTACGGAGGTGGTTTGCTGCGGGTTGATAGGGCCTGTTCAATGGTAGCGCGACACGAGCCTACCGCCTTTGAAGAGGAGCACGCAAAAACATGAGCACTAACGAAGAATTGGCAGCGGCCACGAAGAGAAACGGCAGAGCGCGAAGCGCGGCCGGCGCGGCGCGGTCCGACCTTGAACTGCGCCAGCTGCTCGCTGGGCTCCAGGCCATGCGCGACGGCGATTTTTCCGCGCGCTTACCCGGCGATTGGACGGGGTTAGCGGGGAAGCTCGCCGACACATTTAACGAGATCGTTGCGGCTAGTCAGTTGATGGCGCAGGAACTCAAACGCGTGGGGCAAGTCGTCGGCAAGGAAGGCAAGACTCTTGAGCGCGCCCGCGTCAGTCAGTCGCGCGGCGCGTGGGGCGAGATGGAACTTTCCATCAACACTTTGATTGACGATTTGCTGCGCCCGACAACTGAAGTTACACGCGCGATCGCCGCGGTTGCTCAAGGCGATCTTGGCCAGAATGTGCGGCTTGACGTCAATGGCCGGCCGCTCGAAGGCGAGTTCCTGAGATCGGCGAATATCGTCAACACGATGATTCAGCAGCTTGGTGTTTTTAGCTCGGAAGTGACACGCGTCGCGCGTGAGGTCGGCGCCGATGGCAAGCTCGGCGGCCAAGCCCAAATCAGCGGCGTTAGCGGCGTTTGGAAAGACCTGACGGAGAGCGTCAACTCCATGGCCAGCAACTTGACCGCCCAGGTGCGAAATATCTCCGAGGTCACAATTGCCGTCGCTAACGGTGACTTGTCCCGTAAGATCACTGTGGACGTGCGCGGTGAGATTCTGCAGCTCAAAGAAGCGATCAACACGATGGTCGATCAGCTTCGCTCGTTCGCCTCCGAGGTCACCCGCGTCGCCCGCGAAGTCGGCACCGAAGGAAAGCTGGGCGGGCAGGCGATCGTCCCGGGAGTGGCAGGGACATGGAAGGATCTAACGGACAATGTCAATCTGCTTGCCGGTAACCTAACAGCGCAGGTGCGGAATATTGCCGAAGTCACCACAGCGGTGGCGCGCGGCGACTTGTCGCGCAAAATCACGGTCGACGTCAGAGGCGAGATTCTGGAGTTAAAAAATACCATCAATACGATGGTCGATCAGTTGAACGCGTTTGCCGGCGAAGTCACCCGCGTGGCACGCGAAGTCGGCACCGAAGGAAAGCTGGGTGGCCAAGCCCAGGTGCCTGGGGTTGGCGGCACCTGGAAAGACTTGACCGACAGCGTGAACTTCATGGCAAGCAATTTGACCGCGCAGGTGCGCAACATCGCCGAGGTCGCCACGGCGGTGGCGCGCGGCGACTTGTCACGCAAAATCACGGTCGACGTCAAAGGTGAAATTCTCCAACTCAAAGAAACCCTCAATACGATGGTCGATCAGTTGAACGCGTTTGCCGGCGAAGTCACCCGCGTGGCGCGCGAAGTCGGTACGGAAGGAAAGCTGGGCGGGCAGGCGCAGGTGCCTGGGGTCGGCGGCACCTGGAAAGACTTGACCGACAACGTCAACTCCATGGCCGGCAACTTGACCGCCCAGGTCCGTAACATCGCCGAGGTCACCACGGCGGTGGCGCGCGGCGACTTATCGC
>DATACQ010000606.1:0-4654 GCA_036258955.1 Binatia bacterium | reverse complement strand
GGCGCGGCTGGCTTTCCAATTATCACCTCGCAGTGAACAACAATGGAGGATTTGCGCCGGTGGGCAAGACCTTCAAGGGTCTCACGGACGCGGAATTCACCGAAATGACGGCGCGGCTGAACGAACTCGCGCTGGCGGATGACGGCTATACCGTGACAGTGAAGCCTGAGATCGTGGTGGAAGTCACCTACAATGAAATACAACGAAGCCCGCAGTACAGCTCTGGTTTCGCCCTGCGTTTCGCGCGCATTACCCGGATCCGCGATGACAAGAGGCCCGACCAGATCACTAGCCAAGCAGAGCTTCAGTCGCTCTACGAACGGCAATTCCTCTCTAAAGGCCGACGAGATTCTTGACCATCGATGTGCCCTACGCGGTAGCAGACATGCCGATACAAACTCGGGACGTTAGAACGGTGCCACCATCGGCACAAACCTCGTATATGGACTTGAATAGCGACGAGAAGCCACTGGGTAACTCTTTGGGTGTCGAGTGGCATGCACTATCATCCGCGCTGCGCGCGCCAGAAGCCTTCTCGATGACAGCACTCGTTCTCCTATCCGCAGGACGTAGTGGGCGCTATTTGCCGTCGTGGCAGGGCCGTCATTTACCAGGCCTACCCGCTCTCATTCCAAACTCCGATGTTGTCGACAATGGCTCGATAATCCTACGCCCTCAAGCATTCCCCAATCACTGAGCCGTTTTTCCTTGGCTCACCGCCGCTGTATCCCCAACCACATCCAACTTCCGCCGCCGAGAGCGTAAGTCGCGACTCTGAGCTGGCTCTCGTTGGCGCATAGTAGCGACTCAGTCGTGAGTTGCGGGAGGCCATTAGTAAACGCGCAAACTGGCAAAATTTCGTCGCTCTGACGGGCATTCGGCACAATTTTGTCTATCCGATC
This sequence comes from Binatia bacterium, assembly GCA_036258955.1. GTDB lineage: Bacteria > Desulfobacterota > Binatia > UBA9968 > UBA9968 > DATACQ01. The sequence goes on along the minus strand of DATACQ010000606.1, from coordinate 3,752 downwards.
TTCTCTGAAGAGCACTGTTCCGACGGTAAGTCTTGAGTTTACAGCAGCTTAGATTCGGCGCACAGGTCTATGGGATCCGGCACGAACTTTGCCAAGGATAGGCCCACTCGAATAACAAGCCTCAGAACGCAGCTACAAAGGTCGTTTCAGGCGCGCCTTCGGAGCGCCGCACTCACAGAGAAAAGGGAGAAAAAAGCAGTGCAGAACAATTATTCAGATCAAACCGCAGACTTAGCATCTGATCAGACCGATCAGAGAGACGAAAACTTCTCGGGCTTTGACGAGGAGAACACCGCTACCGATCCGGCATCTAGTGAAGTCAACTTTCGCAGCGTCATGAGCCAGTATGAAATGGAAATCTTGACGAAGTTGTTCCCGAAATGCGCCCGGACGTTGGCAGACGTCCTACGCAACCGGCCGTACTGATTCTCGCCTTGCAATTTCGCTAGTGAGTCTCTTCTAGGTTCCTCCGCGAGCACTGAGTAACCCACACGCTCGGTTGCTCCCGGGCTAAGTGGATGTCTTTCGCCGCTGCCGGGTATCCATGGATTGACAGCAGCCGTGCTCCGAGCTATCGATGATCGCCGGGTTCTTCTCTCGGCGCAATCACGGAAGGAAACCGAGATCGACGATTTGCGCGAGCGTTAAGCCTTTGGCTTTCGGCTCCTCCCGTGCGAAATCCGCGAGCACCACTTCAAGACCCTTCATCGTTGGACGGCCATCATCGGGGAGCGAACGGCCGTAAGCGTCGAACGCTTTCTCCGCGATCTCGCGGTCGTCGAGCTTGCTGAGCGTCATCATTTTGCGCACCGCCTCGCTTTTGTGGCTCTTAAAATACCGAATTGCGTCAAGGTAAGCGGCCATAAAGCGTTTGACGAGCGGCGCCTGTGCCTGCAGGTATTCTTCCCTAGCGACGATATTCACGTGCGGGAACTCGACGCCTTTAGCGACAAAGTCAAGGAGTGTGTTCAAGCCCAACTTCTGCGCTGCCAGCGCTTCTTCCGGGCTAAGGACCGTCGCCTCGATTGTCCCGGATTTTAGCGCCACTAGCCGGGACTGCGATCCTCCGACCTGGAGTATGGTTACGTCCGAAGGAGTCAAGCCGAGATGCCCGAGCGCTAGCCGCACCACAAAGTCGGTGTTGCTGCCGAACCGGCTGATACCGATCCTCTTGCCACGCAACTGCTCTGAGATGGTCACCCGACTACCGGAGACGAGTACATAGGGCAAGATGTTTGTGACGCCGCCGATAATTTTGAGCGGCGCGCCTCGGACGTAAGCATTGAGAAAAGGGGGCCCACCGGTCAGGAGGAGTTCGAGACTCTTTCCGATAAGAGCCTGCGTAGAAAGCGAACCACCGGCAATGAAGATCATTTCCAGCGCAATGCCGTGTTTGCGGAAGACACCCGCGTCGTGGGCGACGTAAAGCGGCGCGGCGCCGTAAAAGCCGTTAAAGCCGACGCGTAGAGGCGTTGTCTGCGCTCCCGCCGCCGGCGCGCTAATCCACCATACGGCTCCGATAAATATCAAGCAGGTAAGAATCCGTTTCATGCCGACCTCCTTAGCAGATCGGCATCATATTACAACACGAACCCCCAACCAAAATCCGGCGCAGTTTTTGTCTGTTTATTCCACACAAGGTTTTCTCTTAAATAAGTTCGCGTTTTTGTCCTTCTCTCTTCGGCTTACTCTCGGCAACCTTCGGCGATTCTCCTCTTCACCGCTGCAATACTAAACGTCTTTACGGTTCACGGCATATATCGCTCCCGTGAGTATTCATAGGCGCCTCATTGATAGTTAAACCTCAATCGTGATTAGATCAGGGCCATCCTGCGTATTCCGACGCGCGCAGCTGTACGGAGGGAGTCATGGAACGGAATGCCTTTGATCCGTTGCCGGCGATCGTCGCTTTATTGCTATTAACTATTCAAGTCAGTGAAGCCGCTGCACAGGATTCATTCTACAGGGGCAAGACGATCCGGCTCATTGTCGGCCTCGCGCCGGGCGGCGGCTTCGACACCTACTCGCGCGTGATCGCTCGCCACATCGGCAAACATATTCCTGGTCATCCGACAACCCTAGTCGAAAATATGCCGGGCGCCGCGAGCCTGGTTGCTGCTAATTACGTCTACAAAGCCGCTAGACCCGACGGACTCACGATAGGCAATTTTGTCGGCGGTTTGTCATTCCAGCAGATATTAGGCCTGCCGGGAGTGGAATTCGACGCGCGGAAGTTCGAATTTCTCGGCGTGCCAGCGCAGGACAACTTCATGATCGGCGTAGCGAAGTCTACCGGCATTACCAGCGTTGAACAGTGGCTAGCTTCCGGCACGGCAATCAAGCTCGGCGGAGTGGCTCCGGGCGGTGGCACCGACGATATTCCGAAGGTTTTAAAAGCGACATTGGGCCTGCCGCTTCAACTGGTCTCGGGCTACAAAGGCACGGGCCCGGTGCGTCTCGCGTTCAACGCCGGCGAGGTTCAAGGCGCCTGTAATTCCTGGGAATCATTTAAATCCACGTGGCGCGTCGAAATTGAAAAAGGTGAGATCGTGCTCCTGGTCCAAGGTAACCTGAAGCCGCACCCCGAGCTTACCAACGTGCCCTGGGCGGTGGACTTGGCGAAGACGGAAGAAGCAAAACAAATGATACTCACTTCGGCGCGAGTTAACGGCGTACTCAACCGATTCTATGTTTTGCCGCCGGGAACGCCAAAGGACCGGGTCGCGTTATTGCGGAAAGCGTTCATGGACACATTGAAAGACCCCGAGTTTTTGGCGGACGCGCAACGAGCGAAACTCGACCTCAACCCTATCGACGGCGCAGGGATAGAGAAAGAAGTCCGCGATCTGTTCGGCCTGTCACCTGGAGTGGTGAGCAAAATGAAAGAGATATTGAAGTAAGCCCGGTTCTCGAGCTTCCGGAATGGTGACTGTCTTCCGGATTTGATTTATCCGAGCGCCGTATTCAACAGCCAGGCGAGACGAATGCCAGCCTGAACGAGCCGGGTTCGTACAAGCGCCCGCGCCTTTTCTACGTACTCATCCGATAGCTCATTGGCGGCATCTTTGAAATAAGCATGGCTGCGCACCAGCATCAGCGATTCATTTGTCCATGCCGCCGGGTCGCCAGTTTGCCAGCGCAGCCGATCCTCATCATTCAATGATCCCCGCAGCCGTTCGGCTAGTTCGTACTCATTGCCTCGTTCCATCTCAACCAGGTTTGAATCCCAGAAAAAATGCAAGTTGGTGCTCTCGCCACGAAACGTCACATTGATTCCAACGCCGCCCCTATCGGCGGCCCTGCCGGCATGAAGCGGCTGGTGCATGTCGCCGACGATGTGTGCTATGTAACGCAGCGCCATGCGCCGTAGCACCTGAGGCGCATTTCTGTCAGCGATCATGGCCGTGTACCACTTAAGGGCTTCGACCATGCAATTTCTATTCGGACAATCGCGGGCTTGATCATACGCAGACGCGTTGTCGGGAATCGACACGTAATGCAACGGGTCGATCTCGCGCAGGCTTCGCCCTTCATGGTCGGGCCAAACGGCTGCGTCGGCCAAAGTTGTGCCGGGAAAAAGAATCTCTTGAATCTGCTGCCGCGCAGCGGCGGTGAGATCAGGTTCGGCGATGAGCGCCACGACCCGGTGCCCTTTGTCGAACCACGCAAGGCATGGCCAAACGACCAGTAAATTACATACCATTGTCACGAACAAAACGCTGAGGGTTATCATCAACACAGCCCCTCCTTTT
>DATACQ010000605.1:0-1893 GCA_036258955.1 Binatia bacterium | reverse complement strand
ATGCAAAATTTGCAGCAAAAACAATGCCTGTACGTGCTGATTTAAATGTAACCATCCGGGGGTTCTATCTTGCAAAGATGAGAAGGTTTCTGGGAAAGTCCGCGCGCAAGCGTGCTGAAAGCGGGACGGGTTGCGAGCCTGACTGTCAGCTCTGCAGCCGTGCGACGAATGCTACTCCCGTCTCGATCACTTTAAGTAAGCAGGCTACTGGTTCAGACGTGCTGAAGAGAAGGACCCCGGGACATCAGAGACGAGCCCGTTCTCCATCGCGCTATGTAACGGACAACCCGAGTTCCCGCTGTTTGTCTGCCGGAATATGCCCCTGTTCGTCCCAACCTCGGGCGCGGTAATAACCATGGATCATTCTTCTGAGCTCATCCGGGGTTAAACCCACACCGCGTGCTACTCCGGTCGGGAGTATCTCAGTTAGTAACCGAGTGGGCAGCCAATCATCTTGGGTCTGCCACCCTTCGCGCACATTAAAAAGTTTTTTTACTGTGTGGATCCGCTCGCCCGCCCGGCGCACGTCGCTGCTCACATACGACCAGCCCGTAACCCTGCTGAGCAGCTCCGCCGTTTGTGTGTAGAAATCGTCAAAGCACTTGCGCAAAAATTTACACACGATCAGTGAATCCATAACAGCGGCGAAATCTTCAGAATCGGCGACCAATGCGCCACGTTTATCGTCTACCGTCAAACGATCAACTTGTCCGGAAAAATCGGCCTCATAGGCGCCGGACCGGTTGTGACAAGCGCCTCGCGGGCTGACCGCCAGGCCCAACGCCATCGTCTTTAGGCTGCGCGGCTCATACCCCGGTAGCTCCAGCCCTTTGACGTGCATAGCAAAATCCGAGGATCCGTCTCCGATGACCAGGGCGGCCCTTCGGGAACCTTCGCTCAAGAGATCGCCGATCCCGCGGCGCTCGCCGATGGCGCGGATCAGTGCGAGCACAGCCTCGCCGTTGCCGAAACGTAAACCGCAGTCTCGGGCCTCAGGAAGCAATCCTCTTTCGCCGCACTCCATGGCCCACGCCAATGTGCCGCCGGCGCTGATGGTGTCGAGACCGTAGAAATCACAGAGCTGTGCGGCATGCAGCACGGTCTCAGAATCTTGAATCCCGCAGAGCGGCCCGAGTGCGAACAGCGTCTCGTATTCGAGGCGCTGTTCTGTGCCGTCCAACGATTTAAACAGGCGTTCGCAGCGAATCGTGCAGGAAGCGCAGCCGTGCCTTCGGCTGAAACTATTTTCGGTCAGGTTTTCTCCGCTTAACGCCTCGGCGTGATCAAACGTCGATTGTTGAAAATTCCGCGTAGGCAGACTGCCCAGCCGATTGAAGACCGCCAGGTTCGCGACTGTCCCGACGCTTCGATATTTGTCTGTCAACGAACCGAGGCTGCGGCGGCGCAACAAGTCAGCGATTGCTTCGACCCCGCGGGCATCGGCCACCGCTACTTTCTCGTCCCCAGAAAGCGCTATGGCTTTAAGATTCTTCGCCCCCATGACCGCACCCACGCCGCCGCGCCCGGCATGCCGGCCTTCGTTGCTGATGGTTGCGAAGCGGACCTTGTTTTCGCCCGCAAGACCGATCGCCGCTACTCGCGTTGCAGGTTCTCCGAGCTCGCCGCGTATGGCTGCCTCGCTCTGAGCTGCGCTTGTGCCGCGGAGATTCGCCGCATCTCTGATCTCTACCCTATCTTTGCTGATCGACAGGTAAACCAGCTTCGGCGCGCGTCCGGTAACCACCAGCGCGTCCATGCCCGCCGCCTTTAGCTCAAGCGCGAAAAAGCTGGAAGAAAGCGAATCGGCAATAAAGCCGGTGAGCGGAGATTTTGTGACGACCGCGTATTTCGCCGTCGTTGTCAGTCCGGTTCCGACGAGCGGCGCGCTGGTAA
>DATACQ010000604.1:0-4675 GCA_036258955.1 Binatia bacterium | reverse complement strand
GCGCTGATCGTGTTCGCCAGTGTCATGACCGTCAACGTCTTGGCCAATCCTGGCACCCCCTCCAGCAACACATGCCCGTAACCTGACTTCTCCTCCTCGTCGCGTTTGAAGGAATAAGGAATCTCTGAAAAAAGCCCGATCAACAGGCGTTGAATCAACCAGTCCTGGCCCACGATGACATTGTTGATTTCTTGAGCGACCGTCTGTATGGCTTCGAAAACCTGCTCCCTATCTGTCTCTTTGCCCGCGTCCATCAACATAATGAGTTCTTAAGCGATCCTTCCTATTTCGCTGCCGTTCTGAGCGGAGACACCGTAGTGAAGAGGCTCGGCCGAGATCTCCGAAACTCGGATTAACAGATCAGACAATCGCTTCACCGTATTTCACACATAAACCAAGATCTTCAACCGGGAATCAACAAGCTCACCAGGAAGATGCCGGCGGCCGCCAGTAAAAAGCCGTGATAAAAATCCTGGTACTCGACGACTTTTCTAAAGCCGGCGATCTCTCGTTCTTTGCGAACGATCTCAGAAAATGTTTTATCCAACTCGAAACCGCTGAGCGTTCGCTGGAACTTGCCTCCCGTCTTCTCCGCGATCCAGTGAAGGGTTCGTTCATCGAACCGGGTCATAATTGCTTTACCCGCATCGTCCTCCAGATAAACGGGGCGGCCGCGCTCGTACGCAATCGGTATGGGCACCTCCTCGACGGAGCCGACACCCACCGCATGGACCTTTATCTGTTGATCGCGGACAGCGCTAACGGCGGCTTCGAGCTCAGCGCTGTTATCCTCACCATCCGAAACCAGAATAAAGACCTTTTTATTCCGCGACGCTCGTGGATAAACCTCGGCATCTTTGTGAATCACGTCGAGGCCGTTTCGAAGTCCGCCGCCGATGTTCGTGCCATGACTCAGAGTAGTGTCATTCTTGAGATAGTCCAGATAGTAGAGGATATTGTTCGCGTCCTCGGTGAGATAGGAGATAATCATGCTAGCGCCGGCAAACGAGACGAGACCCACGCGGTCCTGATCGAGCTTGGCGCGTGAAAACGCGCCGATCACCTCGAGGGCTCGCGCTAGCCGCGAAGGTTGTATATCGGTGGCTCTCATCGAAGGCGATGTGTCAAGCAAGAAAACCACATCTAAAACTCCCGGCTGCGGCTTTTTGTGTTCTTGAACGAGCTGCGGATGCGCGAGGGCGAGAATAATAGCCGCCATCACACAATTCAGAAGCAAACATCGCACCACGTCCCTGCGCAGGGAAGAAAAGTAAGAAACCCGTGTAAGCGCCGGTCCCACGCCTAACGTTCGCCGGCTGCGGCGCTTGCCATGGAGAAAGTAGAGCCAGCACGGCAGTAAAACCAGGAGCAAGAAGAAGAGTTTCAGGTATTGAGGATACAAGAATTTCATCGCTCAGTAATAGCAGCCTCTCTCTGCTTTGCTCGCTATCCGCGTTTTTCGGGCGCCATTTGCTTTTGTGCCGGATCCGCGGGGCGCATCTTTTCGATGATTGACTTCACTTTTTGTTCCTGTGACTTACGATCCCGATCAGGCTGGATCAGCATGCTACGCAAGAGCTCATAGTTGAACTTTAAATCCCAGTCCTCAGGGCGTGCGGCAAGTCCCCGCTGGTATTCAGACATCGCGGATCTGAGGGTTTTCACCGACGTCTCCGGGTCCTTCGTCTCCGCTGCCTGTCGAAAGAGTACGTTGCCCATCCAAAATAGGTAATCAGGGCTCTCGGCCAGCGCAGGCGCATACGTAGGGATCTCCTCGAGCTTCGCCAAAGCGACCTCATTTTTCTGTTGGCGGTAGAGTATGGCGACTTGATTCAAAGTGGCTTGCTTATGTTCTTCTGAAAGTAGTTGAGCCAGCCATGGAATCTGCTGTAAGGGCCGCTCCGCGCGCGCATAACTTTCCATTGCACTGGCGAGGTCGCCCCGGGAAGACGCTTGCTGGGCGAGATCCAACTCGCGCGTCAACCAAGCATAGCTCATCAAGGCCGCCGAGATGAGGAATACAAGAAGGTAGCCCGTAAATCTTACATAGTTCATTTACACGTGCCACTCCGCACAAAAAACATCCAGCTTGGCGTCAACTGCTGCCGCCGCTGATTGCCCTATACTACCCCCCGTTAGCTTTCGTCAATCATTGGAGCGCAGCCGATCAGAACAGCTAGAGCGCCGGACTTGATCAGTGGTTGATGCCGGCTGGTTCCCGAGCAAGCGCTCCGTTCCAACGATTTGCATCGCTGACGCGTTGAACCATTTGCAGCGAGTTAGTTTAATGCACGTGATCGTCGGGCGCCGGCGCCGAAGGTTTCTCCTGGTTGAGACGGTCGATCTCGCGCATGAGATTTTCCATCTTGTCCCAACCGGGGCCGTCTCGGGGAATCCAACGCGCGCGCACGTAGCCCTGACGGTCAATCAGGAATTCCATATGGGCCGGAACCGGCGGGTCGGGGAGGCTCCCTTGCTCGGAAAAACTGCGCCGCAAGAGAGCATACGCATCGAAGACTTCTTGGCCGCCGTCAGCGACCAATGAGATCGCTTCGAACGAAGTCTTAAGGATTTCGACTTGGTCCATCTCTCGCGGAATCGCTAGGAGTTTAACCTTCTTGCGCAGGAGTTCCTGGGAAGCCCGGTTGAGCTCCGCCAAGCGGCCGCGGGATTCAGGCAGCGAGCATAGCACGACCATGACGATTTCAGAGGCGCGGTGGTCCTTGAGGGAGCCGCTTTCTTGGTCGCTCGTTCGATAAACGAAATCCGGCGCGACGAGCCACGGATCGGGCTCCACATGAGCGCTCATCTGCCGCGCGCGCTCGGCTGACGATAACGCGCGCAGAAAATTGATCAGGTCCCAACGTTCTTCCTCCTCGAGGCTCGCCGCAAAACCCGGCATGGGACCGGGCAGTCCTTCCACCTTCATGCCATGACTAAGCCACCAAAACAGATCGCCGGCCGTGTGATCGGCGGCATGTCTTCCGGTTAGGTCCGCTGCCTTCGGGTTTAATCCCTCGGCATTGATACCATCGCCATAACCACCGGCGCCGTGGCAACCCGCGCAGGTCTCATCATAGAGACGCAAACCGTTGGCCACCGAGATCGCATTGTAAGGAACCGATGGGCGGAGGTAGGTCGCCGGATAGGCATCGATCGAAAGCGCGCTGTGGGCTATCCACGTGCCATAGCCTATGCACGCGGCTCCGGCGCCGAGTACCAAGTAGCGGTAACGCCGACGCAAAAGCAAACAGGCAAAGATCCCGACGAGCCCCGCTGCGCCCCACCATTTTGCTTGTGTGAATTGTGCGTGGATTTTGCTGCTACTGCTGTCGAGCAAATTCAAATTCCAGCGAAAGGCAAACGGCCATTCTGGCTGGATATGACGCGCAGGCGGTGTGACGCTCATAAAACCGACGATCAACAAAATACAGACGCCGAAGAAAGCCTCGGTTTGCACCCGGCGCGTGAGCTTTCGTAGAAGCTCTTTCGGCGACGCGGCGGAGTTTTGCACTCCGAGCGCAAGAATGCGCGGTTTCAACCTGAGTAGATTCATTGCGGCGATGCCAAAGAGCGGAACAAGTACGGCAAGCTTTGCTAATAGTAATTTGCCATACAGGGTGCCAACCAACGGAGGAATTCCACCGATCAATATCCAAGCATTGAATAGGCCGGTGATCAGGAGAGCCGTGACGCAGGTAACTCCCAGCAGCGAAAAGCGACGCGTGGTCTCTTTAAGCGCCACCGGCAACCACGCTCGATCGGCACGGCGAAGCCAGCGGAGAAATAAGGTTAGTGCGGGCAGCCCCCCGAGCCAAACCCCGGCCGCCAAGAGATGCAAAGCATACGCCGCGACCTGCACAATGACCCAGCTTCCCTCCCCAGCGGCGGCATGGCTAGCCAAAGAGAGCAGCGTTAACAGCGCGGCAGCCAGGACCAGGGTGAGGGTGTCTAAATGATTCGAGGGCACGTCTTTCGCGCGGAAAATCGTTTGCGCGCATAGAAGCATCAACCCGACGCGACCGAGCCAAACGATGCCGTAGCGGGTGCCGAGCAGGACCCCGCTGACGTTCTCCGGCCGCAAGGCCTGGACGAGCGACACGCCGGTGACTGTGGCCACCTGGAGCCAAAGTCCCAGTAAGCCTGTGAGGAAAACGATGACGAGCGTCCACTTGGCGAGAGCGAGCCGGCGCCTTGCCAAAAAAAGGGCGAACTCAGGTTCGCCATACGCGCCGGCAGCCCGCAAGGCCGGGGCCGCCACAAAATAGTGGAACGCCAACGAACCGACCAGAAAAGCCGCTGCCGCTAAATGAGCGAACTTCAGGAGCGCGGAGAATGTAATCACGTGAAGGAGATTACGATCGATCTATTCTACGAGTCAAAGGGAGATCGAGCCGCCGCTTACCATGGCTCCCGGCGGTTCAAGTTGAAGCGATCGTACTCTTGTTTCCGAGCGAATTGTTAGGTCGTGGCGAAGACTCCTTCAACCCGGATTCCGCAGTTCTCTCTGATGCGGAAGCGAGGAGCAAACCTTTCGTAGCGAAGCCAATAGATTCTGCCTCTCAGCGAACGTCGATTAGCGGTGCTTGTGCCGTGCCAAAACTCTATAAACCATCCACAGCGAAAAGGGCGAAAACGACTTCGAAACCGCACGGTTGCCTGTCTTCGCGACTTC
>DATACQ010000603.1:0-10989 GCA_036258955.1 Binatia bacterium | reverse complement strand
AACAAATGCATCGGCCGCAACCGGACGCGGGAAGATGGATCGCCTTGATGCCTGGAACGTTTTTCTTGATGACGTTATAGGTGCTGCCTTCCTTCGGGATGCTGCCAAGGTTCCAATGGTCCATTTGTCCAGGCCAAAAGTCCTCCACGATGCCGTTACGGCGGTGCGTGATCGCGGTGACTTCGATGACGGGTACGTCCATTTGCGGTTGCGCATAGCCGAGAATCTCTCCGAATGGATTCTGCGATTTGCGCACGCCCGGAAGGATTTCACCCTCAATGATGACCTCAGCGTCCGCCGGAACCATGAACTTGTCACCCCAGGTGGTCGAGGGTGTCAGCCGCAGGGGCTCTTTTAGAAAGGCGGAAGCGGTCAGGTAATCGTTATTGCCCATGGCCGTCATGGCGCAGGAGGAGAGATAGAATGCCGGGTGATGTCCCAGAATTACAATCACCGGCGCGCGCAGGTTCTTTTCCTCGTACTCGCATGCCATGGCCTCCAAGTGATGATGCTTATGTGCGGAGAAACTCATGTGCTGCGGGTCATGGTATTTGTTCTTGGTAAAGGTAATATCGTAGAACTCGGCGTTAAGTCCTTTCATGGCACAGGTCATCGTGTGGTATGGGCCGGCATCGCCTTTCTGATGCATGGGCATGGGTAAAATTCTAAGGTCCGCCTTCTGACCCGTAAGAATGACCTGCTTTACGGGTGCCTTTTCCGGTGGAACGATCTCGGTCTTGCCTTGCTGCTGCTCGAGCCCGGCGACTTCGAGGCTCACCTCCATAGGAGATTTAATCTCTCCCATATCCAAGGAATCAGCGACGTACTGGCGTGTGACCCATGGATTGTAGAACATCGGGAACTCGGATCTCTGGCCATTGAGGGCTGGCACGTTCTCAAACAAAACCATCTTCGGTTCGTGGCGTTCATCTAAGTGCTTGAGATACGCGATAGTCTCGTAATTGTTCGCATCGATAAAGTTTTTCTCCCGGATTACAGAGCCTTCCCGTTTAGCTCCTTCCTGGGCGATAAAGCTTGGAAGATCTTTGGCCATGTCCGTACTCCTCTACTGAATTGACAACAGAATATCCTGTTTAATTAAATGAATAGGCCCTGGAGTTCAAGGGAGTTTAGCTCTTGACCAATCCAACTAGAGCAGCCCATTTGTTGCGCCAACCTGAGCGGCAAAGCAGAGGCAGTAAATGGCGCATCTGGCGCGCCTTCTTAGCGGTGGCAGGGTACCACGGGAACTCTTCCTTTAACCCGAACCGGTCGGTGACGACGGTCTTTTGGCGGCAATACTTCAGTATGCCTTCGGCGCCGTGGCGATAGCCGAAGCCGCTTGTCTTGATTCCGCCCATCGGCGCATCGGGAATGATAAAATTGACCAGACTATCGTTTACACAAACTGCGCCGCTTTCGATTTGCTCGGCGAGCATGCTGGCGGCGTCCCGGTCACGGCAAAAAACGCTTGCACCGAGCCCAAACTGTGAGTCATTGGCCAGGCTCACGGCTTCACTAGCGCTCCCCACCTTCATGATTGGGATCACCGGGCCGAAAGTCTCCTCTCGCATGATGCTCATCTTGTGATTGACATCCACCAAGACCGTGGGCTCGAAGTAAAGCCCAGGATAATCGCGATTCCGCTTACCGCCGACAAGAACTTTAGCGCCAAGTTGAACCGCTTCTTCGACCTGTTCTATGACTTTTCTGAGCTGCATCTCGGAAGTCATGCTCCCAAGATCGACAATTTCCGCGCTCGGCCCTTGCCGTATGGCTCGGGCTTTCGAGCAAACGCGTTCTACGAAGGCATCATACACCGGCGCCTCGACATAAACTCTTTCGATGGATGTGCAGGCTTGACCCGAATTCATCAGCGCGCCCCAGACGCAAGCGCCGGCGGCGCGGTCAAGATCGGCATCTTTTAAAACGATCATGGGATCTTTGCCGCCGAGCTCCAAACTCACCGGGATGAGCCGCTCCGCGGCGCGTTTCATCACCTGTCGTCCGGTAGCGACGCTGCCGGTAAAGTTGATCATATCTGCCTGATCGATCAACGCCTCCGCCGTTCGCGCACCGCCGATGATGACTTGTAATAGATGTTCCGGAAAGCCGGCCTGCAAAACCAGCTCGGCGCCAAAAAGAGGCGACAGCGGCGTCAATTCTGAAGGTTTGATGACGACAGCGTTGCCAGCCATGAGTGCGGGCAAAGCTTCGCCCAGGGTCAATGTGAGGGGAAAATTCCACGGACTGATGATGCCAATGACACCCCGCGGCGCATAGGTTGAAACAACCTTTTTGGCTTTCATCAAGGGGAAGTGAGGGCGAATGGTTTTGGGTTTCAAATACCCGGCGCTCTTCTTCGCCCAGACACCAATGGCATCGCAGAGATAGAATAATTCGTTGCCGGTCGCTTCGGCGCGCGGTCGTCCGGTTTCAGCCGTCAAAATATCAGCCAACTTCTCTTGCTCGTCGAGCAGAAGATCGCGCAAACGATAGAGGAGATGCGCCCGGTGCGGCATGCTGGTTTTAACCCATTGCAGCTGTGCTTTGCGCCCGCGGGACACCGCTTCAGCGACATCGGCGGCCGAAGCAATCTCAAGATCTGTGATCTTCTCGAGAGTCGTGGGATTACGTACTTGAATTTTCTCCGATTCCATAGATGCCGAATAAGAAAAACACCAAAGAGCCGCGGATCTCGTCCGGGTGCTTCGCGATTAAGCTCGATAATAAGACCGTAAACTGTTTGACTGCTGAAGCGCGTCGCGCCGGGCCTTTTCGGCGCCGCCTCAAAATGCCTAACCTCCCGCACACGGCAGCGATTGTATCAGCCAGCTGGATTTTGTGATGAAACGGGAGAAATCTTTGGCATTGGTAGCCGCTTTTGCGGAAAAACGCAAGAAACAGCGTCCGGAGACAGTGCATGAAATAGTTTCACCCTACTGCTTTACTCGGACACAAAAACGTCGATGTTAGCCATATACGGATTGAAACCTCCGTCAGCGCGCTAATGATGGCTACGCGGGCCGGCAGCATCGTCGCAAGACTTAGAGTTTGTAGATACAAGGAGAGGAAAGATTTTTCATGGACGTCACTGAACTGTTGGCTTTTGGTGTGGAGCAGGGCGCGTCGGATTGTCACTTGAGTGCCGGCGAGCCCCCAATGATCCGTATTCACGGTGATCTCAAGAAGCTTGATCATCCATCGATGACACGAGAGGAAGTGCATAATCTCGTTTATGACATCATGGGAGACGCTCAGCGCAAGATCTTCGAAGAGACGCATGAATGCGATTTTTCGTTTGAAATGGGTGAAGTGGCGCGCTTCCGCGTGAACGTATTTTTGCAGCGCAAAGGCGAAGGCGCGGTGTTTCGTACCATTCCCACTAAAATCCAGACGCTGGATGAATTAGGGATGCCTGCCATTTTGCGCCAGCTTTGCGACAAGGAAAAGGGATTGATTCTCGTCACCGGCCCCACGGGCTCAGGCAAATCGACAACCCTGGCCGGCATGATTGACCACCTGAACAATACTTTTGAAGGGCATATTCTCACCATCGAAGATCCCGTTGAGTTCGTCCACCAGTCAAAGAAGTGCTTGGTGAACCAGCGCGAACTGGGGCCGCACACCCATTCCTTTGCCAACGCGCTAAGAGCCGCTTTGCGCGAAGACCCCGATGTCATTCTAGTCGGCGAAATGCGGGATTTGGAAACTATCCAACTCGCTTTAACCGCAGCCGAAACCGGCCACATCGTGTTCGGTACTTTGCACACCTCGAGCGCGCCCAAAACCGTCGATCGTGTTATCGACGTATTCCCGCCTAGCCAGCAGGCGCAAATCCGCGCTCAATTCGCCGAATCGATCGAGGCGGTTATCACGCAAACGCTGCTGAAAAAGAAAGGCGGCGGGCGCACAGCGGCTTTGGAGATCATGACAGGCACGACTGCCGTGAGAAATTTAATACGCGAAGGCAAAATACACCAGATTCCCGGAACGATGCAGGTAAGTCAAAAGGACGGCATGCAAACCATGGACATGGCGCTCATCAATTTGGTTAGTCGCGGGATTGTCAGCAAGGAAGAAGCTCAAGCCAAAAGCATGAATCCCAATCTCTTCGGTCCCGGAGCTATGCCTAGTGTGGCGCGCGCCTGAAAATTAACTAGGGGGAGCAGGCTAATACATGGAAGGACTAGGTAAGATCCAAGAAATGTTTCGCGCCATGGTGGACGCGGAGGCCTCGGACTTGTATCTGACTGTCGGGCGTCCGCCCATGTACCGGATCAACGGCTTGATTCAGCCGCGCGGCGAAACGGCTTTTGCACCGCCCGATCTCGATCATTTAGCCAAGTCCATCATGAACGAGTGGCAGAACAAGGAATTTGAAGACCACCACGAAATGAACATGGCCATGGCGTTGCCCGACGTCAGCCGTTTCCGCGTTAACATTTTTCGCCAACGCGGCTCCGTGGGTATGGTCATACGTCGCATACAGGCTGAGATCAGCACCTTGGCGGAGCTGGGTTTGCCGAACATCCTTGGCGAAATCGCCATGACAAAGCGGGGTCTGGTGCTCGTGGTTGGCGCCACCGGCTCGGGTAAATCCACCACCCTTGCCGCCATGGTCGATCATCGCAACAGCCGCGAACAAGGTCATATCATCACCATTGAAGATCCGATTGAGTTCGTGCACAGGCACAAACAATCGATCATTACTCAGCGAGAAGTGGGGTTCGATACGCATTCGTTCGGCGCGGCGCTCAAGAATACCCTCCGTCAAGCGCCCGACGTTATTTTGGTCGGCGAAATACGCGACACGGAAACGATGGAAGCGGCGATCACGTTTGCTGAAACCGGCCATCTCTGTTTGGGCACCTTGCACTCGAACAATGCCAATCAGGCGATCGAGCGCATTATGAATTTTTTCCCGCACGAACGACACGAGCAAATCTACTTACAGTTGTGCTTGAACCTACGCTCGATTATATCCCAGCGTCTGGTTCGCACTGTGGACGGAAAGCGCGCGGCGGCGCTGGAGATCATGATGGATACCCCGTACATCAAAGATCTGATCAAACGGGCCGAGATAGACACCATCAAGGAAGGTATGGAACAGGGCGTACAGGAAGGTTGCCAAACTTTTGATCAGGCGTTGTTTGTCCTTTACAAGGAGGGGAAAATCAGCCTTGAACAGGCGCTCATCAACGCCGACAGCGCGAACAACTTGAGGCTCAAAATTAAACTTGCCGGATTGAAGTGCGACCAGGAGCCGGATATGTCCGAGATAGCCGCAAAGGAACAAAAGCATCTACCACAGGGCACGCTAAAATCTAACAATGCATTTCGCTTAAGGGCGTAATCCTGAGGCAAAGAATCGCCGCTCGGATCTCAATCTCGCCGCCGCCTTACTTCCGGCTCGAAAAAAGGCCAAGCACCTTCGCCACCGGGTCGTAGTGTCGATCGACGAGCCGTTCCTTAAGCGGAATGATTGCGTTGTCAGTGATATGAATGTGCTCGGGGCAAACCTCCGTGCAGCATTTCGTGATATTACAGAAACCGAGCCCCGCTTTCTGTTTGATCAACTCGAGCCGATCGTTGCTGTCGAGAGGGTGCATCTCCAGTGCCGCATAGCGTACTAACAGCCGAGGGCCCGCAAAGTGCTTCTTGTTCTCCTCATGGTCGCGAATCACGTGGCAGACGTTTTGGCAGAGAAAACACTCGATGCACTTGTGGAATTCCTGTACCCGATCGATGTCTTCCTGAAACATGCGGCGAGTACCGTCGGCTTCCTTCGGCTTCGGTTTGAAAGCCGGAACCTCGCGCGCCTTTTGATAGTTATACGAGACATCAGTTACCAGATCGCGAATGACGGGAAAGGTCTTCACTGGCGAGACGGTGATGGTCTCGCCGGGCTCAAAGGTGTTCATGCGGGTCATGCACATTAACCTTGGTTTGCCGTTGACCTCCGCGCTGCACGAGCCGCATTTCCCGGCTTTACAGTTCCAGCGTACGGCTAGATCGTTAGCCTGCTGCGCCTGAATGGCATGGATAACGTCGAGAACTACCATGCCTTCCCCGGCTGCGATGCGGTAGTCCTTAAAGTCGCCGCCGCTAGCATCGCCGCGCCAAACCCGCATATGAACTTGCTGATCCGCCATCACTATTTCTCCTCGAGTAGCGCCTTTAATTCGTCAGGCATTTCCGGAAGCGGCTCATGCGAAAGCGCCATTTCGCCGTTTTTCTTTGTTATGACGATGTTGAGTTTGGCGAATTTGCCATCCGTGTTCGGATAATCGTCTCGCGTATGGCCGCCGCGGCTTTCTTTTCTTTCAATCGCAGCCAGTGTTGCCGCTTCGGCAAACGTGAGGAGGGAATGCAAATCCAGAGCGGTATGCCAGCCGGGATTATATTGCCGGTTGCCTTCGACTCTTACGTTTCGTGCCCGTTCTTTTAGCTGTCGGATAATTCCCAACGCCTGGCGCAATTCGGATTCTTGCCGGATGATCCCCACCAGATCCTGCATGCATTGTTGCAAGTCCGAGTGAATCACGTATGGATTTTCCCGCCCTTTGCTTTCGAACGGCGCCAGCATCTCGCGCGCGTAAGCGTCGACGGCGCTCGGGTCCGGTGTGACGGTTCCCGTGAACTGCTTGGCATATTCGGCCGCATAGAGTCCGGCGCGCCGGCCGAAAACCAGGAGGTCAGAAAGCGAATTGCCGCCCAACCGATTGGCGCCGTGTAATCCAGCCGCAACTTCGCCCGCCGCATACAGCCCTGGCACTTTGGTCGCCGCCGTGTCTGAATCCACGCGCACACCGCCCATCGAATAGTGGCAGGTCGGTCCGACTTCCATCGCCTCTTTGGTGATATCCACGTCAGCGAGTTCCTTGAATTGGTGATACATCGACGGCAAACGGCGCTGAATGTAGTCCGCGGGGCGCCGCGAAGCGATGTCGAGGAAAACTCCTCCGTGCTCCGTCCCCCGGCCGGCCTTCACTTCAGCGTTGATGGCGCGCGCCACTTCGTCGCGCGGCAACAAATCCGGCGTCCGGCGATTGTTCCGTTTGTCCTCGTACCAGGCGTCGGCTTCCTTTTCCGTGTCGGCGGTCTCCGCCTTAAAAAACTCCGGAATGTAGTTGAACATGAAGCGTTCGCCTTTGGTGTTCTTAAGGGTCCCTCCGTCGCCGCGTACCCCCTCCGTGACGAGAATGCCGCGCACGCTGGGAGGCCAGACCATACCCGTCGGATGAAATTGCATGAATTCCATATCCATCAACTCGGCGCCGGCATCGAGTGCCATGGTGACTCCGTCGCCGGTATACTCCCAGGAGTTCGAGGTAACTTTCCATGCTTTGCCGCCGCCACCTGTTCCCAGAACCACTGCTTTACATCGGAACAGGATAAACCTGCCGCTTTCGCGCCAGTAGCCAAACGCGCCGCTGATTTTACCGCCATCGACCAGAAGCCGTTGCACGTTGCATTCCATATACACGTCAATCCCCCTGTGGACGGCGTGTTGTTGCAACGTACGGATCATTTCGAGACCGGTCCGGTCACCGACGTGAGCGAGGCGCGCGTAACGGTGACCACCAAAATCGCGCTGCAAAATCAATCCATCTTTCGTGCGGTCGAAGAGCGCCCCCCATTCTTCCAGTTCAAGCACGCGGTCCGGCGCCTCTTGGGCGTGGATCTGCGCCATGCGCCATTGATTCAATAACTTGCCGCCGCGCATGGTATCGCGAAAGTGAACCTTCCAGTTGTCTTCGGGATAAACGTTGCCCATCGCGGCAGCGATCCCGCCTTCGGCCATCACGGTGTGTGCTTTACCGAGGAGTGACTTGCAAACGAGCGCGGTCTTCACGCCTTCGGCGGAAGCTTCGACCGCGGCGCGCAACCCAGCCCCGCCCGCGCCGATGACCACAACGTCGTAGTCGTGCGTTTCGTACCTAGACTCAGCCATCAGAAAAACCTCAGATCGGAGATAATGCCCATGGACAGCAGTCGCACGTACAGGTCGGCCAAGGCAACCGAGATCAAGCTCACCCAGGCATATTCCATATGCCGTTCATTGAGCCTGCTAACCAGGCGCCACATCTTGTAACGCACCGGGGCCGCGTGGAATGATTTCAGATAGCCGCCGCACACGTGGCGGCAGGAGTTACACGAGAAACTAAACAGCGAAAGCAGCACTGTGTTCACGCCGAGAACGAGCGTTCCCAAGCCCACGCCGAAACCATCGGGAAAGCTAAAAGCGAGGATCACATCCCACCAGAGAAAAGCCAGAATAACTAGCGAGAGGTAAAAAAAATAGCGGTGAACATTCTGCAAGATAAAAGGAAAGCGCGTCTCACCTTTGTAGGTCTTGGGAACGTCGCGCACGGCGCATGCGGGCGGGGAAAAGAGAAACGAACGATAATAAGCTTTGCGATAGTAGTAACAGGTCAAGCGAAACCCGCCGGGGATCCAGAGGATCAAGAATGCCGGCGATAGATTCCACCAGGAACCGACTAACGGAACCGTCACATGGTCGCAGTTTGTCGCGATACACGGCGAGTAGAATGGCGAGAGATAAGGCGGCGCGTAATAGTAGGCGTTTTGTAAGGCAGCCCAAGTCGCATAGATCGCGAAACCGCCCAAAACGCATATCACAAGCAATGGCTCAACCCACCAATTGTCTTTCCTCAGAGTACGGAACTGATTTAAGGTTATGGTTTTATCTGCCACGTTATCTACCCTCAAAGCTTAAAAATTCAGATGAGACTCACCAGAGATTTTTCTACCCGGATGGCGCCCGAGTGTCAATAAAAGTGCGGCTTCCACAGCGCGCACTGAAGCGATTTCCCATCCCAAAACAGGAGACAGGCCTCGTTGCGTGATTTTCATTCTTTATGCTAGCAGATATAGGATGCAAAGCGATATCGATCGGTTGAACGCCGAGATCGTCGCCTGCCGTAAATGCCCGCGGCTTGTGCGCTGGCGTGAGGGATGCGCGCAGGAGCCGCCGCGACGGTATAAAGGCGCGGAGTATTGGGCTCGACCGCTCCCGGGGTTTGGTGCCGCGCGGCCGCGGCTTTTGATCGTCGGCTTGGCTCCCGCGGCGCATGGCGGCAATCGGACCGGTCGCATGTTCACGGGCGATCGCAGTGGCGATTGGCTTTATGGCGCGCTTCACAGTGCGGGATTCGCCAGCCAACCGCACTCGAATCATCGCGGCGATGGCCTGGAACTCAGGGACTGCTATATCACGGCTGCGGTGCGCTGCGCGCCGCCGGAGAACAAGCCAAGCAACTTGGAATTCAAACGCTGCCTGACGTATCTAGTTCAGGAGCTCCGGGTTTTCAAAGAAGTGCGTGTAGTAATCGTGCTCGGGAAAATCGCCTTTGACTCATTCATCGCCGCGTATCGGAAAAGCGGCGGTAAGGTTCCTAAGCCGGTGCCGAAATTTGGCCATGGGGTCGCCGTTGGGCTTGAGGGCGCGGTGCAACTACTTTGTTCCTACCATCCGAGCCAACAGAATACTTTCACAGGCAAGCTCACGGAACCGATGTTTCACGCGATTTTCAAACAAGCTCGGGCGTTGCTCTAGCGAACTGCTGAACAAGACGCTTATGCTTTGTTGGGCTCAATGGCTTGATGCAGGTCCGAGTACTGGAGTCATGGAGTGTGGCCTTGGGATTCGACTCAAAAACCTAATACAGCATTTTCAACGCTCCAATCGTGCGCAGGCCGACGATGATCGGTCCAGGCCTGGGCAGTGCAGTGCAATCATCGGTTTCCCTGGGGCGGTAAGCGATGAATAGTTCAACCAGCGGAAGTCATCTAGAGGTCGAAACGGTACTCAAGAAGAGCATCGACGGTGACGTATGTTTTGACCGATATTCACGCCTACTTTATTCAACGGACGCCTCGATCTACCAAATTGAGCCCGTCGGGGTGGTCGTGCCACGGCACAAAGCCGACGTTCAAGCGGTGCTCGAACTTGCCAATCGGATGGCAGTGTCGGTTCTGCCGCGCGGCGGTGGTACATCCCTGGCGGGACAAGCGGTCGGCAATTCCATCGTGTTGGACTTTTCTAAATACATGCAGAATGTTCTCGAGGTCAATGAAGAAGAACTCTGGTGCCGTGTACAACCAGGATTGGTTCAAGATGAGCTCAATGCGTTTGTGCGCCGGTTAGGGCTCCAGTTTGGGCCCGACACTTCGACATCCAATCGAGCCACCCTTGGCGGCATGATCGGTAACAATTCTTCGGGCGCCCATTCACTGACGTACGGCAAGACTTTAGATCACGTGATTGAACTCACCGTGTTGCTTGCCGACGGAAGCGAAGTGGTGCTCAGGGATGTTAACCGGGACGTCGTTGCCAGAAAGAGTAAGGAACCGACGATCGAGGGCCGCGCTTATCGTGAAGTCGATCGCTTAGCGGAGCAGCATAAAAAAGAAATTACCGCCAGGTATCCGAAAATCATGCGGCGGGTGTCCGGTTACAATCTCGATGAGTTCGTAAAGCTTCAGCCCTTTAATTTGGCGCGTATGATCGTCGGTTCGGAAGGAACCTTAGCTACGATCGTGGAAGCCAAGATGCGCCTTGTGCCGAAGCCGAAACACACGGCCATGGACGTCATTCACTTCAGCGACGACATCGAAGCGTTGGAGTGCGCGCAAATCGTCTTGCAGACGTCGCCCTATGCGATGGAGTCCACCGACAAGATGGTCCTCAATCTCGCGCGCGGCAACATAGAACAGTCGCGCAAGCTCGGCTTTGTTCAAGGCAACCCCGATTCGCTACTCATGGTGGAGTATGCGGGCGAGAGCGAACAGGAGGTGCGGGATCAAGTTTTGAAGCTCGAGGCGCTTCGCAAGCGCGAAAAGATCGGCTATGCGGCGAGCCAAGCGTTCAACCCTGAAGAAGTGAAGAGCATCTGGGGCGTGCGTAAGGCCGGCCTTGGTTTGCTGCTCGGCATGAAGGGTGACAAGAAGCCCATCGCCTTT
>DATACQ010000602.1:0-5047 GCA_036258955.1 Binatia bacterium | reverse complement strand
GCGAGTTTCGCAAGCGCCGCGACGTGATCGTTCAACGGCTGAACGCCATCCCTGGCGTTCGCTGCCTAAAGCCGCAAGGGGCTTTCTATGTGTTTCCGAACTTCAGCGGTCTGTTCGGCAGAAGCTTTGCGCGCAAGGCTTTGACCACGCCCAGCGACATCGCCGACTTTCTGCTGGAAGAGGCTAAAGTCGCCGTCGTTCCAGGCGAAGACTTCGGTTCAAACGAGCATGTCCGTTTCTCCTATGCGACCTCGCTCGAGGAGATCGAGAACGGCTGCGCGCGCGTTCGCGATGCTGTCGCAAAACTAGACTAAGCTTGACGGTGAACAACTCGGAAATCTCACCGCGGAGGCGCAGAGCGCGCCGAGCAAAGAATTTTTGTCAAAAATAGTCTGAACTCTGCGACTCCGCGTCTCTGCGGTGAATACTCTTTTTATCCTTGGTTGCGGCTCAGCCGCGCTAGCTAGCTAAGGTGCGGGGGGTTTCGGCGTGGGACGCTCCCCGGTTCTCTTGTAGTGAAAATAGTCCCGTAGGATGCGCCCGTGATCGAACACTAACGGGCTGGGAATTTCTGCCTCACGACAAGTCCGGACCATCTTGGCATCGTCTGCGGCTTTGGGAATGCCATTGGCTGCCGCGATGAATACGATCGAAATCGTGTGGTGACGGGGGTCCCGATTGGGGTCTGAGTACGCATGAAACTGCTCTAGCAACTGCACATCGAGACATGTCTCTTCCTTCGCTTCGCGGATTGCGGCGGCTTCTGCGCTTTCGCCATAATCGACGAAACCACCGGGCAGCGCCCAACCATAGGGCGTGTTTTTGCGTTCAATTAGAACAATGCCGCCGTTCGCCATTTCTATAATCGCGTCCACGGTCGGCAAAGGGTTTCGGTGTTTCTCGCTCATTGAATTCCTTTCTTGACTCCCTGCGCTGCGCACGGTAGAAAGATCATTCCAATCATTGCCGCGGGGTGGAGCAGTCTGGTAGCTCGCAAGGCTCATAACCTTGAGGTCCCGGGTTCAAATCCCGGCCCCGCAACCAAAAGAAGGGGCCACACGGCCCCTTTGCTCGTTTTCGTCATGTCGCTTTGCTTTCTGAGCGATTTTTTCACCTTTCGCGTCTCGATACAAAGTACCCTTGTTTGGCCGGACGGATTTCTACACATGTGAAGCAATCCATGGGGACACGATTTTCGCTGTTGGAAAGGATCAGCGCACAGCTCGCAATCGCGCTGTTAATCACGGCCGGCGTGTTTGCGGCGGATGCGGTCGTTTGCTCCATGGCCGCCGGTTCGAATCACTACACGGAGAAACAGATCACGGTTCTCGCGGAACGGCTTGGCAAAACGTTCTGGATCCGCGAGGTAAACGGGCGTACGCCTAATTTCTTGTCAGCCGCGGACCGGCGGGCGGCCTCGTTTCGCGCGCGTACAGGGGATTCTTTTCAGATCGTTGAATTGGTAGGACGCAGTGAGAAGAATCCCTACTATAAAGTGAAATTTGAGTCAGGCAAGGAAGGCTACCTACGTCCGGAAACTATCCTAGAGGAACTGAATCTTACAATCTTAACCGTCGACCCGCTGGCGAATGAAAGACGGGAGGCAGCCAAGCAAGCAGCGCAGGAGAAAGAACGGGTGGACTGGATTAACGCCCAACCCTGGCCCGTGGCGGCAAAAGAGGCGGCTTTAAAAGGTAATGTAGTTCCGGGCATGACGGTCAGTGAAGTCAAGCGCATTGCCGGCGCGCCAAGTCGAGTGGTCAAGGTCGAGTCACGCGGCGCAATTCCAGAAGAGCACTGGTTCTACGCCGATGGCAAGCTACTTATATTTCAGCGCGGGTTACTGAGCCAGATAGCCGTCGGCAACGCTGACAACAGGTGATGGCAACGCCAGAGTCCAAAGGCAAAAGATCATTCCCCTTCAAAGACACCCATTTGTCTCTTCAAGCCGAATTCCGCAGTTGAACCTAGCTACCGCGAGAACGAGGGCGGCGCCTGAAGTAGCGAAGACACCCAAGCATGCAGCCTCAAAGTCATTTCGCCCTTTTCGCTGCCGATAGCTTAAAAGTTTTGCCAGGGCACAAGCACCGCCGATCGAGGTCCGGTCAGAGGCAGAATCTATTGGCTTCGCTACGAAAAGGTTTGCTCCTCGCGTCCGCCTGAAGAGCAACTGCGGTCCGGGTTCAACGAACACGCAACCTTTTGAGTTTATCTCGACGCCGCCGTTCGCTTTTCGAGAAACGAACTCCATCCCGGGACGGGTCTGAGTCGCTGTCGGGGTATATCTCAGACCTACCCGGTGTATCCAGTTGGCGTAGAATTTCACAAAATTCTCCGGCATAGAGTGCGCTGGCGCCGAATTTCTCCACACTGTTGCGCACTTCGCGGTCTGAACTCACAACCACGCAGCCACTGCCCCTTTGCCGCGCCATGCGCACGACGACATCATCCGCCTTTTCGCCCTGCCGCGAAAAGATCACGGTCACGCCGTTCGCTTTCTGGCAGGTCTCGGTGAACTGTCCTGCCTTCCACCCGTCGAACACTAGGTTTATGAAGAAACCTTTGGCTTTGTGATAGCGCTCAAGTTGTTGCACCAAGGCATGGCGCTTGTGTTCGAGCGTGCCGCGCAATCCTTGTTCGCTGCCGATGAGATTGTATCCGTCGATGATAATGTCCACGGGCTATATTTTTCAAAAACCCAGCGAATTTCGCAAGCGGCAGAGCAGACGCGTTCTCGAACTCAAATATAAACGCTGATGGTTGGGCAGTTGTCAAAAACGCAAAAAACAGGTACAACCTGAACAATTTCATCTCGGAGGGTCCGGCGACTTGCCTTTTAATATAAAAAAAGCCAATCGGATCAATAACTTACCACCCTATTTATTCGCTGAAATCGACCGGCGCAAGCGCGCGGCCTTGGCCCGAGGCGTTGATCTGATCGATCTCGGAATCGGCGATCCCGACATCCCCACGCCCTCGAGTATCGTAGAAAAACTCATCGAATCGAGCAGCAAACCCGTTAATCATCGCTATCCAAGCAGCTCCGGCATGCCGGAATTTCGCCAAGCCGTTGTGGACTGGTATCGGCGCCGCTTCAACGTCCGTCTCGATCCCGGGACGGAAGTAGTTTCGTTGATTGGATCGAAGGAAGGCATCGGCAATATGGCGGTCGCATTCGTCGATCCCGGAGATGTCGTTCTCGTCGCCAGCCCCTGTTACCCGGTTTATCACATCGGCACTGCCTTCAACGGCGGCAAAAACTATTTTCTACCGCTGACAAAGGAAAACCATTTTCTTCCGGATCTTGATTCTGTTCCCACAGAAACCGCGAAGCAGGCAAAGCTGCTCTGGATCAACTACCCCAATAATCCCACCGCCGCCGTTGCCGACAAAGCGTTTTTCGAACGGGTGATTGCGTTCGCCAATCGTTACAACGTGATCGTGTGTCATGACGCGGCGTACACGGAAATGGGTTACGATGGTTATCGTCCGATCAGTTTCCTCGAAGTGGAAGGCGCCCGTGAAGTGGGAATTGAGTTCCACTCGCTCTCCAAGACTTTCAATATGACAGGATGGCGTATCGGCATGGCTGTCGGCAACGCCGAGCTTGTCGGCGGTTTGGCGCAGGCAAAATCAAACCTGGATTCCGGTATTTTCCAGGCCGTACAAGAAGCCGGGATCGAGGCACTCAGATTGGGCGACGCTATTGTCGAGCCGTCGCGCAAGATCTATCAGGAACGGCGCGATATCCTGGTGGACGGCTTGCGCGCGGTAGGTCTTGAATGCGAGCGGCCCAAAGCAACGTTTTACGTTTGGGTTTCCGCGCCCAAGGGTTTCAGCTCGGCCGAGTTTACGGCGAAATTGCTCGACGAAGCCGGGGTCGTAACCACTCCCGGGAACGGCTTCGGCGATGCCGGCGAAGGCTACGTTCGCTTCACGGTGTGTGTTGATAAAGAACGGCTCAAGGAGGTGGCGGAGCGGATTCGCCAGGTAAAACTTTGATTGTTGAATCTCAAGCCTGGGTCCTCCGCTGAAAGGTTAGTGGCAAACGCCGTCGCTCATCAAGTTTATATCGGTGTCGGCTCGAACGTCGGCAACCGGCGAGACAATTTTTTTGAGGCGCTGGCGCGGCTTGCGAAACTGCCTGATACACGGATACTGAAAGAGTCGTCACTTTACGAAAGCGAGCCGTTGGGCGATTCGAAGGACTGGTACGTCAACGGCGCAATTGAAATCGAGACGAAATTCAAACCCGATATACTCCTCACAAAGTTCAAGAACATTGAACGAGCCATGGGCCGGAAAAAGGTGAAGAAGCGCTGGGGTGCTCGCATCATCGACTTGGATATTCTGCTGTACGACTCACAAGTCATCAAGAAAAAAAACTTGCGCATTCCTCACCCCGAAATGGCTAGCCGCAAGTTCGTCCTGGTGCCGCTCAGCGAAATCGCGCCGCAAGTCATTCACCCCGTACTCGGGGTGACGATATCCGAGCTATTGATCAACGCCAAAGACGATAAGAAGGTTCACCTTTATCATTCATGAACTTTCAAGCCGTCCCCAGCCGATGGGGTTAGATCTTGTTACTCCGTCTATTTGTTTTCGTTCTCATAGTTTTTCTGCTGCTCTTTCTGCTGAAAAACTACCTGGCCCGTTCCCGCGGCCGATCGCGCGTTGTGCGGCCGGAGGATGAGATGGCGCTCGACCCGCAGTGTCAAAGCTATGTTCCGAAAAGGGACGCTATCGAAGCCGGCGGCAACTATTTCTGCAGCCGCGAGTGTGCTGAACGTTATTTGACCCGCTAGACAAGCCGTATTGTCTTGCAGCGGAGCAAGTGAGGATGCCTTTCCGAGGGCCGGACGTTCAGGTTTAAAGTTGGATTCAAAGTTGAACGTTCAAAGTTGAGATCCGCAGAGGCATGAGCGGGTTTGATGTTTCACATTAGACTTGAATCTGGGAGGAGTGATCCTGCCCGGATGAGTTCATGCTCAATCCTCGTAGGATCTTGTCGTGCACGCCGTCAAAGGCTCCATTGGACATGACAAGA
>DATACQ010000601.1:0-3824 GCA_036258955.1 Binatia bacterium | reverse complement strand
GTCAGAACCGCTATCATGCATCGGAAAGTTCTGGTTGATCGAGAGCTCACCTGCTGCCTGGTTACTTTTCTTTTCCACCCAGCGCAGACATAAATGAACGGTCAATCATGTCGGCGACAGTAATCTTTTTCTTGATCCTGCCACTCTCCAGTTCCTGCTCAATGACCAACGGAATAACCTTCTCGGCAATTTGGCCGTTGAGCGGGAATGAATCACGGTACTCGTCGTAACCCGCCGGAGCGTAAGCGGGGTCCATCTTAACGTACTTTTGTAGAATTCGAATGGAGTCAGCTTTATTCTCCCTCAGATACCTCACGCCGCGTTGATACGCGCGCAGGAACTTTGTTACTTGCTCTCGTTCTTTATTGAGCCAAGATTCTTTGGCGGCAAAGGTTTCATACGGCCACTCGGGGAAGACTTCCTTTAGATCAAGGAGTTTGTTGTAGCCCTGGGATTTGGCGATTTCGGTAACCGGAAACCAGACGATGGAAGCGTCGACTCCTTTGGCGCTCAATGCGGCGAAGCGCGCCGGAGTGCTGCCGATCTGCAGAATCGTCACTTCTTTTTCGTCAACACCAAAATGGCGCAAAGTCGCACGTGTTAGGAAGTCGGTCAGAGAACCAAAGCGGCTGATGGCAAAACGCTTACCTTTCGCCTGTTTCATCGACTTAAACTCAGGCTGCGAATAGAGTTGAAAGGGCATAATATTGGAGACGCCCCAAAAATTCTTAACATCGACTCCGGCCGCCCGGCCGCCCAGAGTCTCGACAAACGCACTGCCCATGATCTGAATATCGCCGCCGATCAGCGCTTGCAGATTCGTCGCGCCGGCGTTGAACAAAACCAACAAAACGTCCAAGCCTTCGTCTTTGAAGAACCCTTTGGCCTCGGTCACGTAAACAGGCAGGAAGGCCACGTTCACGGAAGAAAGACCTACGATGAGTTTGCCGTGGCTTGGCGCTACGTGAACGAAAGATACGCCGATGAAGATCGCTACAAGAGCAATAGCCGCCCTGATGTTTTTCATATGGATCTCCTCTCGATGAACAATCCAGGTTAGTCTTATCGCCTTCGGTCACTAGCAGCAAGCATCCACTTTGCGCAGTGGTTTCAATCTTCAGACGTAAGGCCCGGAAAGTTCCGCCGGTCAGGAGCTTTGTTCGCTTGTCTCAGCGCCCGCCAGACCCGTTCCGGCGTTAGCGGCAGCTCGCGAATCCGCACCCCCGTCGCGCGTGCGATGGCATTGCCGAGGGCCGGCGCCACAGATACGATCCCCGACTCGCCCATGCCTTTGGCGCCGTAAGGCCCCGGACCATCGCGGTTTTCTATTAGCACGGCGTCAAAATGCTCCGGGGTGTCCGTAAAGCGCGGCACCCGATAGTCGATCAGATTAGCGTTCAGGGGTTGGCCGTTCTCATAAATCAAGGACTCGAAAAGGGTATGACCAAGACCCTGGATGGCTGCGCCTTCGTCTTGCCCTTCGGCTTGTGCGGGATTGATGGCTTTGCCGACGTCGGCCACTGTCACGTACCCGCGCAGCCTAACCGCGCCGGTGTCTGCATCCACCGAAATATCAGCTGCACCCATGCCGGTTTCCCAAAACAGCGGAAAGGTCTTGCCCAACGTGCCATCCGGCCGCATGTAGCCGCGGCCAACGAGTTCGCCTCCGGGCATGCCGAAATACAGGCTGATGATTTTGCCGTAATCGAATTTCTGCTCGCCGACCAGAACCGCGCCGTTGCGCAATGCGACCGCTTCCTTGCTGGTTTTAAGAACTTCAGCGGCGGCATCGATCAATTGTCGCCGGAGATCCTCGGCGGCCGCTTTTACGGCGCTGCCCATGACCGTCGTTGAGCGGCTCGCGCCGGTGGAGCGATCGAAAGGGGTCATCAATGTGTCGGTCCGGCGCATCATGACTTTGTCAATCGGGATTGCAAGTTCCTGCGCAACGATCTGGCTAAGGACCGTGCGTGCGCCTTGGCCAACCTCGGTTGTTCCAGCAAGCAAAATCACACTGCCGTCGGCTAGCAATCTTAGTAATACTACCGAGACCGGCATGGCTTCCGAATCAGAAACGCCAACGGCGATGCCGGCGTTCGCCGTTTGTAGGGGTGCTACTGCAGCTAGAGTTCCCTGACGCAAATCGGCATCCATAGGCGTCGCGCCGGGCTTGAGCACGTCACCACGCTGCAACAGATGGCGCAGCCGATACTCGAGCGGATCAATGCCGCAGTGGCCAGCAATGGAATCCATATGCGACTCCAGCGCCCAAATAGTTTGGGGTCCGCCGATGGAGCGCATCGAGCCGGCCGGCACGGTATTGGTATAAAGCGCCAGGACATCAATCTTGCAGTGGTCCAACTTGTACGGGCCGAGCATGCGGCTGATCACCCGTTTCGCAACCCGTGGCCCGTTATCAGCGTAGGCGCCGGTATCCATCAACACGTCGGCTTGCCGGGCAATTAAGCGACCGTCGCGCTTGATGCCGGTCTTGATACGCACACGCGCCGAGTGGCGGCGTGTCGTCAACATCGACTCCGGCACGGTTTGCACGAGACGCACCGGACGCCCAGCAGTTTTTCGTGCTATGGCTACCGTCAAAGGTTCGATCTTGAAGTAGGATTTGCTTCCATAAGCGCCGCCGACAAAAGGCACAATAACCTCGACCTGAGAATGCGCAAAGCCGAACATATGCGCCAGTTCCGAGCGCACGAGAAAAGGATGAGCCGAAGAGCTCCAGAGCTTAATTCCGCCGGACGTTACCTGCGCGACCGCAGTATGGGGTTCCATGGCGTACTGATAAATCATCGGGAACTCGTAAGTCTCATCGATCACGTCATCGGCTTCAGCGAAGGCTCTCTC
This sequence comes from Binatia bacterium, assembly GCA_036258955.1. Taxonomy (GTDB): domain Bacteria; phylum Desulfobacterota; class Binatia; order UBA9968; family UBA9968; genus DATACQ01. The sequence continues at coordinate 962 of DATACQ010000601.1, read as the reverse complement.
CGGGTTGCCCTTGCTGAATGTTTCGCGATGGCAAATGTTGCCCCCGAAGGCCTCGCCCACCGCGGCCACGTCGTGGAATTCGCCGCTTCCCGGCTGAGTTTCGTGAAGCCGCGGCGCGCCTTCCGCGAGCGCGGCATCGATATCGGCCACGCACGGGAGTTCGCGGTAATGGACATCGATCAGCCCCAGCGCTTCCTCGGCAATGAACCCGTCTTCGGCGGCCACCACCGCCACCGGTTCGCCGACAAAGCGCACGCGATCGATGGCAACCACGGAGCGATCGCGCAGGCAATTACCGTAATACGGATCTATGTCCTGGAGATCAGCGCGCGTAAGGACGGAAACCACACCCGGCAGCGCGAGTGCTTTGCTTAGGTCTATGGCTTCAATAATTGCGTGCGGCAGCGGGCTGCGTAGGACTTTGGCCTCGAGCAAATCGGCAAATTCAAGGTCACCCGTAAACTTCGCCTGCCCGGTGACTTTCTCGATGCCGTCAATGCGCGGAGTGGATGTGCCTACGGAAATCACTGATGAATCGCTATTGTTCGTGATCGGGAGTCACCGAGATAACAAAATGTGACGGCTTGGCTTCGTTCAAAGTTCAAGGTTCAAGGTCGGCCAAAGCGCAGCGCAGTACTATGGACGCAGCACGGCACAACCCGGATTTCTGAGTTCGTTTCATTTTTATCAGACTACCGCCCTTAACGAGCAGGCTGCTTAAAAAGATCCAGAGGCGAGGCGCGCGCCAGGTGTTTCGGGTTTCGCGTCTCGAGTTCCGGGTTTAACTCGAAACACGAAACTCGGAACACGAAACTGCGTAAGCGCGTATGGGTCTTTTTCAGCAGCCTGCCTAGATCACCGAATGTTCGGGCAAGATCGTCTTCAACACCCGCAGATAGTTGCCGCCGAGGATCAGCGCAATTTCGTCGTCCTTATAACCGTGCGTCTGCAGCCCCTCGATC
>DATACQ010000600.1:0-3635 GCA_036258955.1 Binatia bacterium | reverse complement strand
GATCCGCGCGATCGCGCCCTGACCGACCATCTGTATGGTGGCGATGACCGTTATCGCCTGGGCCAAGAGATTATCCTCGGCTTAGGCGGTATCGCGATACTGCGGGTGCTTGGCTACTCCGGTTTCAATGCCTACCACATGAACGAAGGACATTCGGCATTTGTTCCGCTGGCGCTGCTGGAGCAAGTCGGGCGGGAGGAAGGTACTCGGAGTTTCAGCGATTATGAAATGGAAGCGGTGCGGCGGAAGTGTGTGTTTACCACCCATACCCCGGTGGCGGCGGGTCATGACCGTTTTGGCGCGGAGCTGGTGGAAGCAGTGTTAGGCGGCGAACGCGCGAGGATGCTGCGCGACATGCGCCTGTTGGATGGTTCGTTGAACATGACCGAGCTCGCGTTGCGGCTTTCCGGGTTCGTCAATGGTGTTTCGATGCGCCACCGCGAGGTTTCCCGCGAGCTGTTTCCCGGCCATACGATCAGGGCCATCACCAACGGCGTACACGCGGCGACTTGGGCGTCTCCTGCGTTCGGGGCTTTGTTCGACCGCTTTATACCGGAATGGCGGCGCGACAACTGTTATCTCCACTACGCCGTGGGCATCCCTCTTTCCGAGATCCGTGCAGCGCACGCCGAATCGAAAAAAGAACTCTTGCAACAAGTCCGTTGGCTCACAGGCGTGCAACTCGACGAGAACGTATTCACCCTGGGCTTCGCCCGCCGCGCTACGGGCTACAAACGCGGCGATCTGCTGTTCAGTGACTTGGAACGCGTCAAGCGCATGGCCCGCGACGCAGGGCCGTTGCAATTGATTTACGCGGGCAAGGCGCACCCCAGGGACGAATACGGCAAAGCGATCATTCGCCGCATCTTCGAAGCGGCGGCGGCGCTTTCCGAACATGTGCGGGTCGTCTATTTGGAAAACTACGACATGAATCTGGGACGGCTGCTCTGCGCCGGAGTTGATACTTGGCTCAATACTCCCATGCGTCCGCAAGAGGCGTCGGGCACTAGCGGCATGAAAGCCGCGCTCAACGGGGTGCCGAGCCTAAGCGTGCTTGATGGGTGGTGGATCGAGGGACATGTGGAAGGTGTCACCGGGTGGTCCATTGGGGAAGGCACCGGCGCGGAAAACGATTCGCGATCCGAGGCAGCCTCGCTCTACGATAAGCTCGAAAAGATCATACTGCCCCTGTTTTACAGAGAGCCGGAGAAATTTGTCGAGATCATGCGCGCCGCGATTGTATTGAACGGCTCATTCTTCAATACGCAGAGGATGATCGAACAGTACATGAAAAACGCTTATGCAGGTGGTAATGAGGATCTGCTAGCGTAACGGCCGTCTTGCGCAGGCGGCTCAGAAACGCTCGCCTAGCGGCGAAGAGCTTTTAGACTCCCTTCCTCTTGCTTCTTCCAGCGCACCGCCCAATCCAAAGCCTCGCGGAGCGAGGCATAATAAGGTTCGCCGCCAACGATAAAAGTATCATTGTGGCCAGCTCCCCTGATCGCGTAAAATTTCTTGGGTCCGGCAGCAGCGTCAAAAACTTTGCGTCCTTGAGCAAACGGCACGACTTCATCCTCCTCGCCATGCAGTACGAATACCGGGGTTCTGATCCGCCGCACCTTTTCAACGGTGTTATACTGCGTCGAGAGGAATCGTCCGACGGGCAGCAGTGGAAAAACTGCGCGCGCCATTTCCGGTACCGAAACGAATGGGCTCTCAAGAATCAAGGCCACGCTTTCAATGCGCGTGGCTAACTCGGCCGCCACTGCGGCACCGAGGGAACGACCAAAAATAATCAATTGCGATGGTTGCATGCCGTAACGTTCACGGAGAAACTCGACCGCCGCAAAACCGTCCAGGTAAGTGCCGGCTTCCGAAATGCGGCCTTCGCTGCGGCCGTAACCCCGGTAATCGAATATAAAAATATTCACTGGGATTCTGTCGTGCAGCAGGCGAATGTTTTGCACGCGATGGCTAATGTTACCGGCATTTCCATGGCACCACAGCAGGGTGAGCGCAGCGTCACGATGCGGGATGTACCAGCCGTTGAGGCGAACACCGTCCTCAGTTACGAAGTGAACGTCCTCAAAAGCCAGACCGACATCGGCGGGTGTCTGAAAGATGGATTTCTCGGGATGAAAGATGAAGCGCCGTTCTAGGGCGCAGGCCGACGAGAATAATGTCGCCAACAGGAGCGGCACAGCCGTTACCTTTCGCTTTAAATCGCGCATAGCGCCGCAGCGCAGCGGTAAGGGAGCGAATCGAGGAAAATCTAATGCTTGTGTTCGCCGCGGAGCTTCCACTCAAGGCCGTCTATGATGCACTCGACGCTCGCTTGTAAGATATCCGCAGCCACACCAACGGTGCCCCATCTTTCTCTGCCATCGGAGAAGATTGCCAAAACGCGAACCAGCGCGTCGGCGCCTTTCTCTTCGTCCTCGCGGGGAATGCCGCCATGATGCAGCAAGCGAACGTCAAACTCTTCCAAAAACACATCGGATAGTTGGGGATAGTGCTTCTCGAGGATCTTGCGCATAGCGCTATCCACCGCGTGCACGGGTCCATGACCGTTGGCTGCGACAAGTTCCTGCTCGCCGAATATTTCGATGAGGACGGTGGCCTCCGTCAATGCGCGATTGCCGGATGGCGCTTGAAAATCCACCTGATCGTCGATTTTGCAGCGCAGTACTCGGAACGGCCGCAGGTAATCTTCGCGATTACGGATTGACATCAGCTCGAATGAGGCCCATGCGCCGTCAAGGCGAAAAAACTCTTCTTTCAGGTCTCCAGCCATGAGTTTTCCTCCACATTCCCGTACCTTAGTCGAACCCATTATAGCTTGCCGGAACAAAATGGCTAGCTCTTGAGTGCGCGAGCCATTCACAAAAGCGTTGGAGATTCGTCTTTTCATAGAATTTTGGCTCTGGTAGAATCTAAGTCATGGAGAAAAGACCAGCCGATACCAAACTGCAAGACTTTTTTCTAAAAATGGTGCGGCAGAGTTTTTGGCAACTCGGCATCAATGATGCGACCATCGCCAGCTATGTAGCCGAGGTGCTCGCCGAATTTGCCCGCTCCGATAATCTCTTCCGAATCCGCGGTCAGCAGGGGCGCAAGGTCGACAGCATGGTGGAAATGCTAGCGTCCAAGCCGGACGAACCGCCTAATGAAAACGCCATTCTCAACGAGCGCTCCCGGCGGAAGTACGTCGGCGATTACGCTTTATTTATGAGCGGCATCTTCCGCAACTACATTACCCGTAAAGGGTGCCTAAGTTATTATATTGAAGAGGGGAGCCGCTCATACTGGACCGTTTCAGAGCTGGACGTCTCCCTTTATCGCACCGGCTTCATTCTCTTTCAGGAACTTTCCAAGAAGTTTGAATACTATTCCGGCGCGCTGGATTACACACGCAAAGCCTACTTTGCCGCGGAGCCCGGAGAAGATCCTTTCGCTGGGTTTCTCCGTCAAGTCGAAGGCTGGAGCAAGGTGAACGTTACGCCGAACTGAGCGGTTTGCGCCATTTCTCGCACAAGCTTGCCTCGTGAAGCCGATCTTCGCCACGCTGCTCATAGTCGCCGTCTCCGCCTTGGTGTCTCTGGCGTTCATCACCGGATATATCTTTAACTACAATC
>DATACQ010000599.1:0-4196 GCA_036258955.1 Binatia bacterium | reverse complement strand
GCTTCGCTACGAAAGGTTTGCTCCTCGCCTCCGCATCAGGGCCCGGGTTAACCCGCGTCTTGAGTCCTTCAAATGGCAGAGCCGGCTTCAGCTTCACTTAAAGTCTGCCCTCTTATTCAGATAAAATTTGCGCATCGCCGGGCGGTATTTTTCCATGATCTCTTTATTCAAATCGATCGGCGGCTTCGCGCCCTCCGGAAGGAGCGAAAAATATTTGGTATCTTTCGTGTCTTCATCGAACTGCTTTTTCGCGGCCGCGCGAAGTTCAGACGATGTGAGCAAATCGAGAGCTGACGCGGCGACGACCTTCGCTCCCACTACAGCGCCTTTGTGGGCGATGGACATTGTTGGCGTAATGCCCGCCGACCAGTGATGCGCTTGTATTCCAGGCACAACGACAGGAAAGCGCACAGTGGCTGTTGGAACGACCCAGGTAATATCGCCGATGTCGTTGGAGGAGCTATTCTGCCGCGAAGCGGTGAGTGGTGATACTTTCGTAGGCAAACCTTCCTCTTTTCGCCCCTGGGATTTTTGCAGTTCTCGGGCGAACTTGTTTTCCTCTTCCGTCCACTTCGGAATTCCAACCATCTCAATGTTTTTCTGAATAGCTTCTGCAATCACTTTATTACCGAGCGATGGCCACGCTGCGCCAAATGGTTCCATTTCCATCGTCGTTCCGGTCATCAGCGCTGCGCCGCGAGCAATATTAACCAACTTGTCAAAGTTCTCTTTGGCCCAGGGACCGTTAGCATCACGGATAAACCACCAGATTTGACCCGCGTCTGGAATGATGTTGGGCTGGATTCCTCCCATCGTAATAGTGCGATGGCCACGATACGTCGGCCGCAAATGCTCGCGGAGTTTGTCAAAGCCAATGTCCATGAGGACAACGGCATCCACCGCGTCTTTACCATCCCAGGGATTCACGCCTCCATGAGCGGTTCGGCCTTTGAAGGTGAACTTGGCGCCGATGAGAGCATAATTTTGAAGACCGTAGCCGGTTGCGGAGCTGTCCGCGACGTGAGTGAGAATCGCGGCGTCGACATCTTTGAAGTAACCATCACGAACCAGGTAGGGACGGCTCATCAATTGCTCTTCTGCGGGACCGATGGAAAGCACAATGGTGCCGGGAATCTTGAACTGTTCCATCGCCTTTTTCACGGCAAACGCGGCGCCGACGCCTACCGCGCCCATAACATTGTGGCCCTCCATGTGTCCCGGTGCGCCTTCAACGAGCGGCTTGCGGGGAATACTTCCTGGAGTCTGCGAGCCCTCAGGAAGCGCATCCATTTCCGTAGCAATAGCGATCACCGGTTTTCCCGATCCCCACTTGGCCCACACGTTGGTTGGCATGCCCGCGCCGCCTAGTTCTACGGTGAAGCCGGCGCGTTCCAACGTCTCCTTCACATACTTCGAGCTTTCGTATTCCTGCATGCCGGGTTCAGCAAAGTAATAAAGCACGTCACCGACTGTAGCGATCTGCTCGGCGTTGCGATCGACAGCTTCGAAAGCCACCCGTTTCATATCGGCGGGAGCATCAGCAGTGGCGGGCGGAAGCATAAGAGCTACTGCGAATATCGAAACCACCAATACGGGCAAAACATTCGGGATCCCACGTTTTGTGAACACATATTGAAAAAGTGGCATGGCAACACTCTCCCTTTTATCCGACCCTTATCACGAAATCCCAAACAGCATCCAGCAGAATTCTTTGCCATTCCGAGCGTCAGCGAAGAATCCAAACAGCAACTCGGAAGAGCTTTTGTAGAGCCATCCTAATGATTAGTGCAGGGCTGCTTGTCTGGTAATTCCTGCACTATAGAGCGCTTCTGCGTATTTCACATTCCTTTCGCTCCAGAACCATCTTGTGCAATCTCGTAGCGCTCTGACAAAACCCGCGGGTGAGAGCACCCGGCCGCCTAAAACAAACGGACAACACTGCCTGTCTTTGTCGTGTTTGTTGGCCGCATTTGGCCAATAACCGCCAAGGCAAAGAACCGCACCGCCGTCGCAAGGCCCATTAGAGTAACAGTTGTCCATTGTCATAGCCGGTTGCGCCGGCGAACTTTTAGCTGGCCCGTAACATGCGTATCCGCGCAACACAACCGGGACTGCTGTTCGGAGCACTTGAGAAACGCCAAAAACACTCGTTTGGCGCCCCTTAAGGTGAACCTATGAGAATCATTCTAACGATTTCCGCCGAGACACCGGGTTTCCGTGGAAGCCCCCAATGGGTTATGCGTCTGCTCATAGTGGCACTCCTTGGCGCGTTTGGGTGCACGCCCGCCGCGATTCCGTCGTTGGCTCACCGGGCAATTGTTGCCCATGAAGCGCCCGCATCGGCCGACGCGGAGTTTTCTCCTTTGGAAGCTTCTCTCGATTTTGCCGGAGTTAGCATCCCGGTTCTCACGCAAGGGGAAATCATAAGGGAAGAAACTCTCGCCGCCCCTGTATCAAAAATTCCCACCGACGGGTCCAAAAAACTCCCGGCGAAGTTACCCAGGCCTGATGATAGCGCCAGGATAGCCAGCGTACCAACCGGCGATGATGCCGGCGCGTTGCAAAATACACCGGGGCCACGCGCCGACGAACGGTTACTGAATTTACTAGAAATCGATCTCGACAAGGCTGTAGAGACACCGCGCGAGCGGCGGCGGCTCGAATTTTCCAAACAGGTCAGCAACGATCCGAAAGTCCGCTACTTCATCGATTATTTTTCATCCAAGCGCGGCAAACCTTATTTTGAAAAAATTCTCGCGCGCTCCGGAAAATACATGCCGATGATCGCGAGAGTGCTGAACGAAGAAGGGCTACCTGAGGAGTTAGCTTATCTAGCTCTGATTGAGAGCGCGTTCTTAACCGGCGCGACTTCTTCGCAAGGAGCAGCTGGGCTTTGGCAATTTGTTCCCAGCACGGCACGTCTATATGGGTTGAAAATCAACTCGTGGGTCGATGAGCGCAGAGACCCCGAAAAGTCCACCCGCGCCGCGGCCGCTTATCTGAAGGAGTTGCACAGCTTCTTCGGCCGCTGGTATTTGGCCACCGCCGCCTATAATGCGGGACAAGGCGCCATAGACAGAGCGATGCAACAGTCCGGCGCCAAGGACTTTTGGACTCTTACGCGCAAGGCTCAGCTAAGCGACGAGACACGGAACTTCGTGCCCAAGTTTGTCGCGGTGGCGATGATCGCCACGAATCCTGAGAAATATGGCTTTACGAACCTGGAGTATGAATCGCCTTTGGAATATGAGGAGGTCGAGATCCGACGCTCCCTGCGGATAGGAGCATTGGCCGAGATGGCGGATACCGAGGTGTCTACCATTCGCGAGCTGAATCCCGCCCTGCTGGCAAACACCACGCCTCCGGGCAACGACGGCTTCACGCTAAAGATTCCGGTTGGCAAAACCGCGGTATTCGCAAAGGCCTACGAGGCAGTAAATGAAAAGGCGACGGATCTTGCGCACTCGGTCACCCACGAAGTCAAAAAGGGTGAAACCCTGGCTTCTATCGCCCGTCGCTACGGTCAGGAAGTCGGCGCGTTGATGCGGTTCAATGGATTAACCAGCGCGCGACTGTACGTCGGTCAGCAACTGAAGATATTGATACAGAATCTTAGCGGCAAGTTGAAGTAAGTCCGGCCTACTGACGCCTTTCGAGCGGCACATAGTCGCGGGTTTCGGAACCGCGATAGACCTGCTTGGGGCGAGCCAACTTCTGGTCCGGATCAGTGAGCATTTCTTCCCACTGAGCAATCCAGCCCGCGGTACGCGGGATCGCGAAAAGCACCGGAAACATGTCCATGGGAAGGCCCATCGACTGGTAGATCAGACCGGAATAAAAATCGACGTTCGGATACAGTTTGCGCTTGACAAAATAGTCGTCCTGTAGCGCGATTCTTTCCAACTCGAGCGCGATATCCAGCAGCGGATTTCGCCCCATTACTTCAAAGACCTGGTCGGCAATCTCCTTGATGATCTTCGCACGCGGGTCGTAGTTCTTATAAACCCGATGGCCGAACCCCATCAGGCGTCCCTCGCCGCCTTTTACCTTCCTGATGAATTCGGGAACCTTGTCTTTCGATCCGATCTCCATGAGCATGCGCAGCACCGCCTCATTCGCGCCGCCATGAAGCGGCCCATAGAGAGCCGCCGCAGCTGCCGCGACGGCGGAATACGGATCCACCTGTGAGCTGCCAA
>DATACQ010000598.1:0-3471 GCA_036258955.1 Binatia bacterium | reverse complement strand
TTACGCAAGACCGGCAGCCGCTTGATCGTTATCATTAGATAGGCCAAGCCGGCGACCCAGGCCCCGCACAGGCAAACTAAAATAATCACCGGTAAGAAGGTCATCGCATGATCAATCGCGTCTCACACCCCTAATGGGAGTGCGACGCGCGCTCTCTGCAGGCTTGCCATTTTCAGTTAGCTTGAAAATCTTCAGCAGGTAAGCCAACGCGGGGAATATAATGACGGCGCCGCCGATGAGGGCGTACAGCAGGTAGCGCAGCGTCGCTTCGGGTGCCGCCGCGGTGTGGATGGTGAGGGGTCCGATACTGGAGTTGATGATCGCCGGGTATTGCAGCCGAAACCAGCCGATCAGGACCAGCCCCACCTGCGCTGCGACTAGTAGCCTGGCAACTTGCACCCGGTTGCGCCGGATGGCGGTCCATAACGGCACGAGGATCAAGGTTGCGCCGATCATTGAGGCGAGGCTTATGGCCTTTCCGGCAAAGACGCGCACAAGCGCGAGCCCGTTGACTTCCGCAGCGACGAACACCAGCGCGCCGACGACAACCGCGAGAGCGTTTAAGAAAAGTGCGCGTCGCATGAAAATCCATTTCAATTCCGGATCTCTAGTTTCGCCAATCAAGTACACAGCCGCGAGGAACGCGAACAACACAGCGGTGAAAAGTCCAATTGAGAAACAGAAAAGGTTGGCCCACGGGCGGATGAAGGCGGCATAGAAGCCTTGTTCGACCGGAGTTAAGGCTCCCAGCAATGTGCCCCCGGCGATGATCCCTAACATTAACGGCGTCAGAAAACTGGAGGCGACGAAGGTGGCCGAATAGTAGCGTTGGGAGCGGTCACGAACCGCATCGTAATGCCGGAACGTGAAGGCGCAGCCACGCAAAATGATGCCCAACAGCATCAAAGTGAGGGGAATGTGAAACGTGACGGAGAGCGCGCTGTAAGCTCTTGGAAAGCCGTTAAACAAGATAACCACCGCGAGGATTAACCAGACGTGGTTAGCCTCCCATACCGGGCCGATCGCGTGACTGATGATCCGCCGTTGTTCTTCTCCGCGGTATTTCCCGATGAACGCTTCCAGCATGCCGGCGCCAAAGTCGGCTCCCGCCAAAAGGCAATACAAAATAATAGAAGCGCCGAGAAACGCCGCGATCGTCTCAATCAACATGACGAAATTGCCTAATCATCAGCCAAACCACCACGAACGTTAGTAGCAGGTAAACGGCCGTGAACAAAGCTAGCGGGTAGACGAGCCCGGGCATCGGAGTCACCGCATCTTGCGTCTTCATAATATTGTAGATGATCCAAGGCTGCCGGCCGACTTCGGTAACGGTCCAACCAGCTTCGATGGCAACAAAGCCCAGTGGCGCACAGCAGACAAAAAGTACAAGCGCTTTCCTGCCACGCAGCCACATCGGCCGTTTCCACAGCGCGAGCAGCGACACCGCGCCGACGCACGCCAGAAAAATGCCAATCGCAACCATCGTTTGAAATGCGATGTGGGTTACAGTGACCGGCGGCCAGTTCTCGCGGGGAAATTGATCAAGTCCTTTGACTTCGGCATTAAAGTCTCCATGGGCGAGAAAGCTTAAAAGCTTTGGGATGTGTATACCGTAGCGGACGCTCCGGGCTTCTTCGGAGGGTAAACCACCGATGAGCAACGGCGCGGGTTGAGCTGTATGGAACAGCGCTTCCATTGCGGCGAGCTTTGCAGGCTGAAGCACCGCCGTTTGTTTCGCCAGGCGGTCGCCATGAAGCGGCTGAATCAGCGCGGCCAGCGCGCCGATAACAAGCGCCGTTTGAAAGGCCTTCAGGTGAAAAAACGAATGCGGATTCTTGAGCAATCCGATCGCGTGCATGCCGGCAACGGCAAAACCGGTGGCACAAAACGCAGCATTCGTCATGTGCAGGCCTTGATGTAACGCCGCGCGGTTAAACATGGCGGCCCACGGATCAATATTGACGGCTCTGCCATCAACCCAGTCGAAGCCTGTTGGTGCATTCATCCAAGCGTTCGCGCAAATCACAAACAGCCCGGAGAGTACTCCACTAATGCCCACCAGGACACCACTCGCCCAATGTGTCCACGGGTGGATGCGCTCCCAGCCGTAAAGAAAGATCCCTAAAAAGATCGCTTCAAGAAAAAAAGCGGCGCCTTCCCAAGAGAACGGCATCCCGAAGATAGGTCCTGCATGCTCCATGAATTTTGGCCAAAGAAGTCCCAGCTCGAAGGAGAGAACCGTTCCTGAAACAGCCCCCGTGGCGAAGAAAATCGCCACTCCTTTCGACCACGCTTTAGTGAGATCGAGGTAAACTTGTTCCTTTTTCTTGAGCCAGTGCCAGTGCGAGATGGCCATCAAAAAAGGCATGGCGATGCCGATGGCCGCAAAGACGATGTGGAATCCCAAAGAGATCGCCATCTGTGATCGAGCGGCAAACAGATCCGTCATAACAAGTAGTTAACTCGGTCCGAATCGCCCGCTCAAGAGATCGAGCAGATTCAGCGCGGAGATTTTCCGGACGTCGCCGCGGGCGTACGTCTACGCTGAAAAAAAATCTCCACCGGTTTGAGAGCCAGCGCGCCGCGAGAGAGGGGCGGAGATTAAATCAGTCGCTCTTTCGGAGTTTCCGATTCTGACTCGCGGGTCAAGTCCAGTTTTGCCGCCAGCTGCTCCAGCAGTTCTACCTGGCCTTTAATGATGCGCTTACGGGCTTCGTTGATCGCGAACCACTCGGCGCGATCAACTTCCGGGAACTGCTGTATCTGCCCGGATTTTGGCGGCCATTCCATGGAGAAGGAGTTACTGCGCACCTGCGAGGGATCGCAATCAGCTTCGACGGCCCAGGCGTGAACCACTTTGCCACCCGACTGCTTGACAGGATCGAGACGGCAAAAATCGCCCTCAATCGTAAAACCGGTTTCTTCTGTGAATTCACGCCGCGCCGCTTGAAGCGCGTCCTCACCTTCCGAGAATTCGCCCTTCGGCACCGACCATGAACCTGCGTCCTTCTTTGTCCAAAACGGCCCGCCAGGGTGCACCAGCAAAACTTGGAGCTCGCCACAGCGACGATACAACAAAAGCCCGGCACTATCTTTCTTGCGCATCCCGTAGTCCTAAGGCGACACCGTGTCTAGAAACTCGAAGTGGAGGAGGCCCTTGTGGCACAAACAATCAGAAAGATCGATGATCAAGAATGATCTGATTACCTTCGGCGGAATGCGCGTTTGAGAACCATTGCTGCGACAGCGGCGAACAGGGCTTTTCGCCCTAACAGTCCTCCGGCTCGCCCCGATTGCGGGTTCCTGATGCTACCGAGTAGCTTTTGTAGGATTTTGCCCTTCAGGAAAAGCGAGATTAATCCCATTGTCTAGCTCCTTATGTTTTTTTATAGACACCTTAGTTGACGGTGAGACACAAGAGCAAGCGTGATGCCATTCCGGGCGTACGGATCTTGCAAAGCCTCTCAG
>DATACQ010000597.1:0-4035 GCA_036258955.1 Binatia bacterium | reverse complement strand
GGGCAAGCTCCACCCGCAGAGGGTGAAGGCGAGAAGAACGTGGGCAGCGCTCCGGGTGAGGAACCCGGAAAAGATCTCGCCGAGCAGCCATCCTTGCCGGAGTTTCAGGGTGGCGCTCGCGCCCAAGTGAAAGGGCAGGTTCGTGAAGGCGAGCGGAGCGGCATAATCTTCAAGGCCAAACCCGCTCCGGGCAAGAGCAGGCTTTCCCAAGATGAGGTGATCGCGAGCTATCGGCGCCAGGCCGAAACCGAGTTGAATACGGAAAAAATTCCTGATGAGCTGAAAGATACGATCAAGAATTATTTTCTTTCGCTGGAGAAAGGGAAGCAAGGATCGGAGTGAAGAAGAATGGAGTGGTGGAATGGCGGGATGTTGGAGTGCTGGAAATTGAAGTTAGGTCACCATCACTCCAGTACTCCAACACTCCATCCACTCCGGGTTGATTGGGAGAGCCAGATCATGGATTTCGTGGCTGACATAGAAAAAAGGATCGAACACGCGCGCCAGATGTTCGCGGAGTTGAAAGCTGAGATGGCGCGGGTGATCGTCGGCCACGAGGAATTGATCGAGCAGGTGTTCATTGCGCTCGTGTGCGGCGGTCATTGCCTACTCGAAGGCGTTCCTGGCTTGGGCAAGACCTTGATGGTGCGCCGTCTCGGCGAAATTCTGCGCTTAAGCTTCTCGCGGGTTCAGTTCACGCCGGATTTGATGCCTGCGGATATCACCGGCACCAATGTGCTTACCGATGACCCGTCGGGAAAAAAGGTTTTTGAATTCCAGCGTGGGCCGGTGTTCGCCAATATCGTACTTGCCGACGAGATCAACCGCGCCACACCGAAAACGCAATCGGCTCTGCTCGAGGCAATGCAGGAGCAGAACGTTACTGTCGGAGGCCGGACGCACCGCCTGGAAAGCCCGTTCATGGTGCTTGCGACGCAAAACCCGCTGGAAATGGAGGGAACTTATCCGCTGCCGGAAGCGCAGGTGGACCGTTTTTTCTTCAAACTGCTGCTTGAGTACCCTAGCCGCGCAGAGCTAAGCCGCATTGCCGATTTAACGACAGCCGCACCCCCGGGAATGCTGCGTGAGATTTTGGACGGCGCGGCGATTCTCGAGATCCGACAATGGGTGCGCGAGGTGCCGCTCGCAGAAACGGTGAAGGACTATGCCGTGCGCTTAATCCTGGCCACGCATCCGCATCGGCAACCCGATGACGGCGCCCCTGAGTTGGCGCGCCGCTTCGTGCTTTACGGCTCCAGCCCAAGGGGACTCCAAAGCTTGATTCTGGCGGCCAAGGCCCGGGCGCTGTTGTCCGGCCGACCGAACGTGTCTTTTGAAGACATCCGCTCGATGATCGCGCCGAGTCTCAGACATCGATTGATTCTCAACCTGGAGGCGGATGCCGAAGGAATCAGCGCCGAGAAGATACTTGCCGAAGTGGTGCGGGAGGTCGAGGAAGTTCCGTGAATTTCGAGTTTCGCGTTTCGGGTTTCGGGTTGAAAGACAGGAGCTTGCGCGACCTAGCAGGCGCAGTGCTCAATCGTGTTCCATTGCTGCGAAGATTATCACGCCCTGAAACGGCTGTTGTGGGAAACAGCTCAATACTGGCTGGCGCGCAACTCGAAACCCGAAACGCGCAACCCGAAACGTTCTTCGATGCCGAGTTTCTGAAAAAGATCGAGCGCTTGCATCTGATCGCAAAGCGCCTCGATTGGGCGGGACTAAGGGGGGAACACGCCGCGTCGCGCAAGGGTTTCAGCCTGGAGTTCTCCGACTACCGGCGCTATCAGCGCGGCGATGACTTGCGTTACGTCGATTGGAATATTTACCGTCGCCTCGACCGTCTGCTCCTCAAAGTGTTTACCGCCGAGGAAGAGATGAACATCTATCTACTGGTGGACACGAGCCAGTCCATGGCTTCGCTGGGTGCAGCTGGGAAAACGGCGTCGAAAATCGATTACGCAAAAAAAGTAGCCGCCGCTTTGGGCTATATAGGACTCAAGAACCTGGATCGGGTTGGTGGCGCGGCCTTCAATTCCACTTTGCAAGTCCCCCTGAAGCTTGGTCGCGGAAGAACGCAGATACTTCGGCTCTTCGCTTTTCTTAACCGCCTCTCCTGCGGTGGGGTTACTGACCTACGCTCCGCCCTCCACAAGTTCACCGCTTTGTTTCCTCATCCGGGATTGGTGGTGGTGGTGAGTGATCTTTTCGATCCGGCCGGTTGGCGGCCGGCTTTTGAGGAGTTGGCGCGCAAAAAGTACCAGGTGCTAGTCGTCCACATCCTCGAGGCGGAAGAAATGGCGCCCGAGGTGTCGGGCGACATCGCGTTGGTCGACGCTGAAGGCGATCGGCAGCGTCGCTTATTCGTTGATGCGGAATTGACCCGCCGCTTCCAGCAAGAGCTGGCGAAGTATCTGCACGAGATCGAGGCGGCTTGCGCCGGCCACGGCATTGATTACCTGCGCACGACGACGCGGGTACCGTTCGACGAGTTCGTGCTTAAATCCCTGCGCCAGGTGAGCAGCATCGCATAACCATGATTTGGGGAATGCCATCAGCGCTGTTATTGATGCTCGGCGCCCTGCCGCTGATTCTGTTTTTGCATAGCCTGAAGCCCCGCGGATTGAAGGTCAGCACCACAGCGCTGTTTATTTGGGAACGGGTGTTGAAAGAACGGCCGCTGGCAACCCGCCTGGGCTGGCTTATGCGCAAAAATCTTCTCTTGATCTTACAGTTGCTCGCCGCCGTGGTACTCATCGCGGCGCTCGCCGATCCGCAGCTGCTACACTTTGCCGCGCCCGCCGGCGATACCGTCGTGGTGATGGATCTGACTGCCAGTATGGGGGCGAAAGGGCCATCGGGGACGCGCTTCGACGCCGCCCGGCGTGAGTTCTCTTCGCTTATTGATGCCATGCCAGTCAATCGAAGGATGATGCTCATAGGCGCCGGCCCTGAAACTCGTCTAATTGTGCCTTTCACCTCCGATAAAAAGCGATTGAAGGAAGCAGCACGAAGTCTCACGCCCACCCATAGCGCCGGGCGCGTAAAGGAGGCGATTCTCTTCGCGCACGCTTTTCTGAAGAAAGGCAGCCCGGACCGAGTCGTAGTTATTAGCGATGCCGCGTTCCCGGGCGCAGAGGAATTCGATCGCGAGGCGACCTACTTAAAGTTTATCAAAGTTGAGGGCGGCCCGGAGAACACCGGCATTGTCGGGTTGGATATCAGACGCTACCCGGACGGTTCAGAACGCTACGAGGTGCTGGCGCATTTGCGCAACTTCGGGACTCAAACCGTCCGCACGCCCCTGATCCTTACAATCGGGCAAACGGTTCTGGCGCGTCAGGAAATAGAGCTCGGGGCCGACAGCCGGCAAGTGCTGGTTTATCCGTACGAAGGGAGTCTCGCCGGCACGCTCACCGCGCAGTTGGAGATCGATGATGATTTTGCCACCGACAATCGCGCGGCGCTTTCTCTAAGCGCTTCCGCGCCGGTACGAATTCTTTACGTCGGCCCCGGAAACCCATTCTTGACCAGCTTATTTCGCTTTTTTCCGAGCGTGCAGCTAACCACGGCGGAGCACTGGCAGCCCGATGGAACCGGGCGGAAGAGCGGTCAGGAAAGCGGCCCCGACAGTGCCTTTGACGTGCTGATCTTCGACCGCGTGACGCCGCCCGAGCTGAACGAAGGCAACGTTATCCTCATTGATACGGTTGCGTCGAATCTGCCGCTCAGCATCGAAGGCGAGCTGCGAAGACCCCGCTTCAGCACGACGTTAACCAAGCACCCGCTTACATCGGGCCTCGCTCTCGGGGACTTGCATGTTCAGGAGGCGCTCCACGTGACGGCCCGTGGCGACAGCATTGTTTTAGCGCGCGCGGCGCATCAACCCGTGCTGGTTGCGTATGAGCGCGCCAGATTGCGCGCGCTTTTTATTGGTTTCGATCTCATGGCCTCCGATTTGCCGTTCCGCGTGGCGTTCCCGATCTTGTTTCACAACGCGTTGGAATGGTTTCGGCCCGCCCATCGCGAATTTCC
>DATACQ010000596.1:0-4460 GCA_036258955.1 Binatia bacterium | reverse complement strand
GCAATTAGCTGGCGTGGCCGATAAATCGCGTTGCGCGGACTTCCATAAAACAATTATCAACAAGTTATTAACAGGTGATGTTAATTATGGCACCAGCGAGATCGGATGTGCGGCAGTTGCGCGGTTCTTCCTTTGTGCGACAAAAATTCGAGCAATTGCACTCTCTAAACTCTCGCGTGAAAATTTTTTACGACGTGGTTGCGATCCGACGCAAGCCTCATGTTGGCAGGTTTGAGTTGAGCTCGTGGCAGGATCGAGCTCGGCCGCAAAGTCCGTTGTCAGAATACGGTTCTGGACTCCGTGAAACCTGCATCCATCTGCTCTCTGATCTAAGCTGAATGTCGCTGGTTGCAGCTTCAGAACAGGTTATCTTCTACTCCTCCCCGCAAACGAATGGTTATTCGCGACTAAGTCAACGCTTAGGAATCGAGCACACTTGAGCGAACAATCTTCCGTTCCTCTTGAAAGTTGGGAACACATGTGCAATATAAAAACCAATCACGACAAGTTGAATGAGATGCGTGACGGGAAAGGAGGTGAACCTAGGATGGGTAAGAAGTTTGTATATTTATCGGGGGTTACACTTTTCGCACTGACTGTTACTTTCGCGGGATGCGGCAAAAAAGAGGAGCCGGCTCCGCCTCCACCGCCGCCCCCGGCACCGGCTCCGGCTGAACCGACGCCGCCGGCAACAACTGCGCCTGATACAGGAACTACGAGCGGCGAAAAAGCCGGAGAGCCGGCGAAGGATGGCGCCATGAAAGAGGAGAAAACCAAATAAGGTGAAGTAGCCTTACACCGGTTTTCATTAACCAGAAAAGGGGAAGGGTTAACATCCTTCCCTTTTTTTTAATTGATAAACGGCTGCTGGTTGTGGCGACCGAGTCCAACATGACTTTTACGGAGCACCTCGAAGAACTTCGATGGTGCCTCCTGAGAGCCGTGCTGGCCATAGCTTTGCTCGCCTTGATTTGCTATTTTTTTTCCGCCGCGCTCTTCGCGTTCATGGTGGCGCCGCTCAGGGCGCATTTGGCGCCGGGTCAGAATCTGATCGGCACCGGAGTCACTGAAGCTTTCTTCGTTGAAATAAAAGTCGCGTTTTTGGGCGGCCTGGTTTTTTCGACTCCGTACCTATTCTTACAAATCTGGCGCTTTATCGCCCCGGGCTTGACCCGCAGCGAAAAGAGATTGGTCGTCCCGTTTGTTCTGTGCGCGACTTTATTCTTTCTCGGTGGCTCGTATTTCTGTTACCGAATTGTTCTTCCGGTAGCATTTGAGTATTTCATCGAGCAGTATCTAGTTATGGGCGTGGCGCCGGCGATCAGGATCGGAGAGTACTTTACGTTCTTTTTCCGCATGATACTGGCGTTTGGCATCACCTTTGAGCTGCCCGTATTTACTTTTTTTCTGGTACGGGTGGGGGTGTGGGATTATCACTTCATGATCCGCTCATTGCGTTATGCGATCGTTGTAATTTTCGTTTTAGCCGCCATGTTGACGCCGACTCCGGATATCATCAACCAGAGCTTGTTGGCCGGGCCTATGCTGCTGTTGTACGTACTCAGTATCGGAGTAGCGTACGTTTGGCGCAAGTAATTCTTGCGACATCACCGAGAGAAGGGATGATTGAACATCATGGTTTCACTGGTCATCGCGATTAGTTGTTTGTCTTTGTTGTTTGCGGTCTACTTGGCCCGTCAAGTCGTTTCAAAGGACACGGGCACCGCCGCGATGCGGGCGATCTCGGATGCCATCAAAGAGGGCGCCGAGGCGTTTCTGTCCCGGCAAAACCGCACCATCATACTACTCTCGGCGGTGCTCGCGGCGCTCATTTTTCTCCTTTATGCGTATGTGCGGGCGCCGAGCCCCGCTGATCCGGTGCCGCCGCTGCAAATGGCTTTTTGGACGACGCTGTCATTCGTTCTCGGGGCGCTTTGCTCGGTAATCGCCGGCTATATTGGAATGTGGGTCTCGATCCGGGCGAACATTCGGACCGCTTCGGCGGTGCGCTCGAGCCTAAACGAAGGCCTTCGCATCGCGATGCGCGGCGGCGCGGTCTCGGGATTGTTCGTGGTCGCTATGAGCTTGCTTGGCGTCGGTGGCCTTTATGCATTGCTGGAATACCTCGGCCATGACCCGCAAAAAATTCCGTTCACTATCGTCGGCTACGGTTTTGGCGCGTCCTTCGTCGCGCTCTTCGCGCAGTTGGGCGGCGGCATTTACACGAAAGCGGCTGATGTCGGTGCCGATCTCGTCGGCAAGGTTGAGGCAGGCATCCCCGAGGATGATCCGCGCAACCCGGCGGTTATCGCGGATCTGGTCGGCGACAATGTTGGCGACTGCGCCGGGCGTGGCGCCGATCTCTTCGAGTCTACCGCTGCAGAGAATATCGGCGCCATGATTCTGGGAGTTGGCCTATATCCGTATTTTGGGCTCAAAGGCATTCTCTTTCCGCTCGTTGCCCGAGCGTTTGGACTGATCGCTTCGATTATCGGCGTCATGATAGTCAGGTGCGATGAAAATGAAGACCCGATGAGGGCGCTCAACCGCGGCTATTATGTGACTAGTGCGTTGGCGATCGCCGGGTTCTTCGTTGCCGCGTATTGGATGCTCGGAGTGGATCCGGGGAAGTATCCGGACGCCAGCTCAGCCTGGATCTATTTTTTCTTTTGCGGTGTCATCGGCATTTTGATGGCCCAGGCGTTTGTCTATATCACACAGTATTATACCGAGTACAAATATCGTCCTGTAAAAGAAATCGCCGAAGCCTCGCAAACCGGGGCGGCGACTAACATCATTACAGGCGTTGCCGTGGGTTTGGAGTGCACGGCCATCCCGATTTTGGTCATTTCGGTGGCCATCATCGCATCCTATTATCTTGGCATCGCCAGCGGCGTAAAGAATGCCGGTCTTTTCGGCACGGCAGTTGCCACCATGGGCATGTTAGGAACCGCTGCATACATTCTCGCCATGGACACCTTTGGTCCGATTACCGACAACGCCGGCGGCATCGTCGAGATGAGCGGCCAGCCGGAGGAGGTGCGGCACAAAACGGATAGGCTCGACGCGGTCGGCAACACGACGAAAGCTTTAACGAAAGGATATGCGATCGGCTCGGCGGCGCTTGCCGCTTTCTTGCTCTTCTCCGCTTATCTCGATGAGGTGGCCCACTACGGCTTTCCTCTGGAAGCGGTGAATATCGCCAAGCCGGAAGTTTTTGTCGGCGGTTTGCTGGGCGCAATGCTGGTATTTCTGTTTTCGGCTCTCGCGATTCGCGCGGTCGGTAAGGCCGCGTACTACGTCATCAATGAAGTGCGCCGGCAGTTCAGAGAGAATCCTGGTATCTTGCAAGGCACGGCGAAGCCGGACTATCGCCGCTGCGTCGACATCGTTACAGTGGGAGCTCTCAAGCAGATGATCGCGCCGGGTATCATCGCGGTCACGATGCCGATTCTCGTCGGCGTTGTGTTCCGCGCGTTCGGCCTCGGCGCCGAGTCGGTTGCGGCATTTTTGATGGTTGGAACTATCGCCGGCATCCTCATGGCTACTTTTTTGAACAACAGCGGGGGCGCTTGGGACAATGCGAAAAAGTATATCGAGAGCGGCGCCTTCGGCGGTAAGGGCTCGGAACCTCACAAGGCCGCCGTGGTGGGCGATACGGTAGGGGATCCTTTCAAGGATACGGCCGGCCCCAGTCTCCACGTTCTGATCAAGCTACTTGCAACGATTACGCTCGTGATGGCTCCGTTATTTGTGTAGTTCGTTTCGCGAATTGCAGGCTTCCCAGCTGGGAACCCGGGAAGCCTTCGTACTTTGTGGTGCAACTAATCGTGCGAGAAAATCGCACCTGTTTAGAAGCGGACCTGAGGCATGAGGTTGCATACTTTGCGAGGGATGGCATAGCGGCGCGTCTGCATTGCATGCGTCACCGTCCCATTATTCTCCAACTCTGTTCAGAGTAGAAACGAGCCGAGCTATCTTTTTCGGTTGCACGGAGGGATGCGCTGAAAACAACAAGAGCACCCTCCAAGCGGAGGATGCTCTTGTTGCGGGCTTCATCAGCCACTAGATCCTTCGATCTCTTCTTTCGTTGATCCCGCTTGCCGCCGTCATGCCACTCTCCGTCTAACTCACGTTCAGTCTTCCGACGCCACCGCGTGTACGGGATTGTGGCGCTCCGCCTTCCGGCGGATATTTGAGGCCTAGGTACTACCGGCTCCCTGACGTGAGATAGGTTCAGACCGGAAGAATAGACGCCCGCCGGCGAGCGGGCCTTGATCATCAGGTGGAGTCCCGTCTTGCATAAAGCAAAGACCTCCTTTCTCACCTTTTTGGGGCTATAGCTCTTGCGCGATCCATCTGCCCCTGCGCCTGGCGGCGCTCAACGGATCTGAATCGCCTTTTATTCCTGCGAAAATAATTTGTCAAGCGGCGAATTTTTCTGATCTCGAGAAGAGCTG
>DATACQ010000595.1:0-2265 GCA_036258955.1 Binatia bacterium | reverse complement strand
TTGCCTGCGCATGCTCCGTCCCAGGGATGCCAAAGTGGAAGGCGTGAGAGATTAGCTCAACCGCGCTTTAACACGGTCCTTCTTCGGGCGGGTTAGCCGCGCCCCCCGGCAGCGCCTGGGACCATCCGCAGAACTTCGGCGGCGTTATTCTGAAACCTTATAAGCTGGACGTGGTTCTTCAAAAGATCGCCGAAGTTCTGCGGATGGTCCCAGGCGCTGCCGCCGGGCGCGGCTAATCCGCCCGAGGAAGGACCGTGTTCAAGCGCGGTCGAGCTAATCTCTCACGCCCCCCACTTTGGCATCCCTTGGACGCAGCATGCGCAGGCAAAAAACCAGCGCAACAGCCGAGAGGATCAGCAGACCCAATTCCATCAGCGCAGATTGAAAGATTTGCTCGCCCTCTTTGATTAGCTTTGATAGCTCCGCGGAGAGCACAATGATGCGCCGGCTGACGGCGACCAGGCCTACGACGAGGAACGGGCTGGGTTCCAGCACATGCTCGCGGAAAGAAACTTTGACGGTGAACAGGAGCTCCACTAGGATCACGATCAGGAGCAACTGATCGAGCAGGGGCACGATAATGTCGGATATTTGTCCTTGTGCGATATGTTGACCGAGGGACACCATTTCTGCCATCAAAAGCGCCAGCGCGCTGACCGCCAGCACAAGCCCCAGGCCGGCGTAGACGACATCCTCGGCGCGGCTGAAAATATTCGTGAACCATAGGCGCGCCCCCGTTAGTTGAGGTCGCTCGCCTTTGTTTTTTTCTGCGCTGGCCATGGCACCATCGGATATCGGAGTAACGGTCCGGTTGCAACTAGCAAGTGTAGTGCCGCCTCACGGGCGAAATCAGGGGCGAATTGACTCGGAAAACGGTTTGCGCCTACCATTCATAAAGGAGCGCACGAGTGTCGCAATCGGATCAGCAGCCAATTGCCGGAGCCGCCGCGATTATTTTGGCCGGTGGTAAAAGCTCGCGGATGGGCCGGCCCAAAGCGCTCGTCCCCTTCGACGGCCAGCCGCTGATTGCGCACCTGGTGCGCTGGTTGAAGCAAAGTTTCGATAAACTCATTATCGTTGCCGCGCCCGAGCAGGATTTACCGGAGCTGTCCGCTACCTTAGTGCGCGACGATCTCCCGTATAGAGGCCCGGTGGGGGGAATATACTACGGCCTCAGAGCGGCCGGCGAAGAGTTTGCTTTCGTCACGTCTTGCGACGCGCCGTTTTTGAATCTCTCCTTGGTGCGTTTCCTCACGACGCGGATTTCACATTGCGACGTGGTCGTGCCGTACTGGGAGGGTCGTTTTCAACCACTGCATGCAGTCTACCGGACCAGTGTGGCGCCGCTCTTGGCAGAGCAGCTCGAGCGCAATGAACTACGTCCCGTGTCGCTTTTCGACCGGGTACGCACCTTAAGAATTCACGAAGATGAAATCCGGCGGTTTGATCCCGATGGCCGGAGTTTTCTCAACATGAATAGTCCGGAAGACTACCAAACGGCCCTCGATATATGGAAGGGAGAGACCCGTCCCCCTGTCCTTATGTCCGTCACCGTCGAGCTTTTTGGCGCCGCTCGTTTGGTGGCGAAAGCGCGGGAGGTAGCGCTCCAGCTGCCTTCTCCCGTAAGTCTGGGGGATATTTACAACGCGGTTTCCAAAGAACATCCCTCCTTGTTGGGGCGCGTGATCGCCGCTGATGGGCGCAGCCTCACTCCCGGTTACGCGTGTAACATCATCGGAGTGGATTTTGTGCGCGGCAACAACGCGCAGGTGAAGTCAGGAGACCGGGTTTTTATCATTTCTGCCGATGCCGGAGGATAGGACTTGTGTTTGTCTTTAACGGCCGGCTGCTGCATATCGATCTGACCAGCGGCGCGTATTTCTGGAAAGAGATCGAGGAATCGCGCTTGCGCGCGTTTCTCGGCGGGATCGGGTTGGGCACGAGCCTGCTCTTCGATCTGGCGCCTGCGCACGTCGACGCGCTTTCTCCGGCCAACCCGCTTATTTTTACCAGTGCGCCGCTCGTCGGAACCGGACTGACGACGACGGCGAAATACGCGGTCATTACAAAATCTCCGCTCACCGGCTTTATTGCCGATTCGCTTTCTTCCAGCTTTTTCGCGCTTGAGCTAAAGGCAGCGGGCATGGACGCGCTGGTGGTTACCGGACGCGCGGCGAAGCTGGTTTACCTGTCGATCAGCAAAGACAGGGTAGAGATCAGAGAGGCGGCGAATCTCCGCGGCACAAGCGCAGCTCAGAGCGAAGC
>DATACQ010000594.1:0-5360 GCA_036258955.1 Binatia bacterium | reverse complement strand
CACGGCATGCCGTGCCCCTACAATCGTGAACCGGCGTCTCGCCGCCGCTTGATCGTGAGACAATAATTGGTCGATTTCTTTTTCGTGGCGTGCTCCAGGCGGGGGAAAATATGATTACAGTCAATCGTGTACTTCCAGGTGACGAGAATGCGGCCGTCGGCACAATCGTGGCGGCCTTCCGCGGCGATCCCGTCGCGCAGTGGTTCTATCCTGATTCGCAGCAGTACCTGGAAGTCTTTCCAACCTTCGTCAAGGCATTTGCGGGGGCCGCTTTCGCTCACGATGCCGCATATTGTTCTCAAGACTACGCAGCCGCCGCGCTCTGGCTGCCACCGGGAATTCATCCCGATGAAAAAACGCTCGTGGCCATTCTCGAGGATACGATTTCCGAGCCACGCCAACCCGAGGTAGGCGCGTTACTGGAGCAGATGGATCATCACCATCCATCCGAGCCCCATTGGTATTTGCCGATGATCGGCGTCGTTCCCGACAAACAAGGGCGCGGCTACGGCTCCGCATTGCTCAAGCACGCTTTGCAGCAATGCGATGCTGCGCAGGCGCTCGCCTATCTTGAAGCTTCGACTAGCAAAAGTGTTCCGCTGTATCAGAGGCACGGATTTGAACGGGTCGGCACGATTCAGGTGGGCTCGTCGCCGCCCCTGTTCCCAATGATTCGAAAGCCCCGGCGTCTTCAAACCAAAGAGAAAAGCGACGCGTTTTGCGCCGCAAACAGTTAGCCCGCCCACAGGCCACATGTGTCTGCTGACGAAATGAGCACAGTCATGGTGATTGAGCAGTTTCTGTTGATCGCACTGGCGCTGATCTACATCGCCATTTCTTACGGGCACTCTCCGGGGGAACGCAGCGCTGACCAGCAAGACGATAAGCATCAGGACAGATCTCACGAGAGATAGACAATGGCGATCACGTGTCCAGCGGGCTTCAACATCGACAAGTTGCACCAGCTCGTGCGCGCGGAATACGACCGCGTTGCGCGTGAGCCGGAGAGGAATTTTCATTTTCACCGCGGGCCGCGCTATGCCGCGCGCATGCTGCGATATGATGCAGTAGCTCTGGCCGCGCTTCCGGAGGAGGCGACTGCTTCGTTCGCCGGCGTCGGCAACCCGCTCCGCATCGGCTCGATCGAGCCCGGTGAAACCGTGTTGGACATCGGCTGCGGCGCCGGTATGGATCTCCTGCTCGCGGCGAGACGAGTCGGAACGGGAGGCCGCGCCATTGGCGTGGAGATGACACCCGCGATGATCGAGCGCGCCAAATGCGCCGCCATAAAGGCCGGCTGTTGGGAATCCGTAGAGATTCGGCGAGGCATGGCTGAAGAGTTGCCGGTGGAAAGCGCGACCATTGACGTCGTAATCTCCAACGGAGTTCTCAATCTCGCGCCGGACAAGCGCGCCGCTTTTAACGAGATCTTCCGGGCGTTGAAGCCGGGAGGGCGCCTCTACCTAGCCGATGTGATCGTCCAACGCGAGCTGTCGCTGGCGGCGCGCAGCGACGTCGATCTCTGGGCCGCTTGGATCGGCGGCGCTCTGTCCGAGGCGGAGCTCTACGACCTGACGGCTCAGATCGGTTTCATAGATCGCAAGATCGTCGAGCGTTTCGACTGTTATGACGCGACACCGGCCAAAGCCAAGTTCTCCAAAGATTTATATGTGCAGGGTATGAACTTCTTTGCGCGCAAGCCTGAATCGCCTGGAAAAAACCAGTAATCGAGAATCAAAACTCGGAAACCCATCGGGAAGAGATTGAGGACAACGAATTAACATCATTAACAAAGAGAGCTTTCACCCATGACTAACGCACAGACAGAAGCCTTCATTGAAAAAATTCTGCAATCGACGCGCGGTACATTTGAGATGTTCGGCATGTATTTGGGTGTCAGGCTCGGGTACTATCGCGCCCTCGGCGAGAGTGGTCCGGCAACTTCCCGGGAAGTCGCGGAGCGGACACAAACGTATGAGCGTTACGCCAGAGAATGGCTCGAGCAGCAAGCGATTTGCGGAATCCTTGAAGTGGATGACGAAACCCTCGACGCAAAGAGCAGGCGATACACACTGCCCGAGTCTTACCAGGAGGTCCTGGTAGATGAGGAAAGCCTCAATTATATGGGTGCGCTGCCAATCATACTTGCCGGTGCGCTCCGGCCGCTTGCCGCCGTCCTCGAGGCGTATCGGACCGGCGGCGGCGTTCCTTATGGCGACTACGGCAGCGATCTGCTTGACGGCCAAGCCGGAATGAACCGGGCGATGTTTTTAAAAGAAATGGGCAGCTCCTGGCTGCCAAACATCCCTGAGGTGCACCACCGGTTGCTCGCCGACCCGCCTGCGCGTGTCGCAGACGTGGGCGCGGGAGCCGGATGGTCGAGTATCGCGATTGCGAAAAGCTACCCCAAAGCGCAGATCGATGGATTCGACCTGGATCGGCCGTCAGTGGAGTTGGCCAAGCAAAACGCACGCCGGGCCGGCATTAGTGACCGAGTGAAGTTCCACGTGCGTAACGCCGCCGATCCCCAGCTCGCCGGCCGATATGATCTAGTCGTCGCCTTCGAGTGCATACATGACATGGCCGACCCGGTGAGCGCCTTGCGTGCCATGAAGCAGCTCACCGGGCCGGCGGGTACGGTTCTGGTCGTCGATGAACGGGTGGGTGAGTCGTTCTCTACTTCGAAAAACGATATCGACTGGATGATGTACGGTTGGAGCATCTTGCATTGCTTGCCCGTCGGCATGGCCGATAAGCCATCCGCCGAAACCGGCACGGTAATGCGGCCGGACCGATTGCGGGCGTACGCGCAGGAAGCAGGATTCGCCAGAGTCGAGATCTTGCCGATCGAAAATTATTTTTTTCGTTTTTATCGTTTGATCCAGTAAAGCTTGTGTTATAACGCAATTCTCGAACGCGATTTTCATTCTAACGTCCCTCTCTTCCGACCTCAGGCGCGGCGGATATCGTCCATGTAATGGGCGGTCTGAAATACCCGAGCGCAAGCCCGAAGCCCTGAGCGCCCCCGGCTCCTGCTTGACCCCACAGGCCGTCGTTGATAGCAAAGGTTCTGCATTCCTGATCTAACGAGGAGATCCCATGGACAGCCGCGAATTTGCCCAGAAGCTTGAAAAGCAGGTAGCTGAGTTTTGCAAAACCCTAGACGCGCAGCTGCCGGCTTATAGCTATATTCCGCTGACCAGCGACGAGATGCGCATCAAAGTGATGCAGAGCCGCTTGTTCAATGAGATTCGAGCCGGGGAGATTTTCGGCGGCTGGCTGAAGAGCACGCCCGAGCTCGATGTTAAAAAAACCCTGGCCGAGGCAACTCATGAAGAATACGTGCACGCCGGTTTTCTCGAAGAGGCGCTTAAAGATAAAGGGGCCGTGCCGTATGACTACAAGCCGCTTCCGGCGCAAATGGCCATGTTCAACTCGTTCGAAGGCTTAACGGACACGGTTGAACGCATCGCCGCCTTTCCGATGGCCGGCGAAGGAGTAGCTGATTATTTGATTGCCAAAAGCCTGAAGGCCGGAACTGTTCCAGCATGGGTAACCGGACCGTATCAAAGAATCCATGCAGATGAAGAAGAACACGGCAACTATCCGTTCGAGATTCTCGTCAAGTATGCCACGACGCCGGAGAAGCAAGAGAGAGCCGCTCGCGCTGTCGCGATGAGCTTGGTGTTGCGGCGCGCGTATTTCGACAATTTAGACCGCTGGGTTTACCAAGATGTATCATACTAGATCGACTGTTTGACCTCACGAGGACGATCCACGATCGCGATATCGACTTGCTGCCACTCGCCTTACTGCGTTAAACCATTCACCAGGTTGTTGAAAAAGGATTCGGAATGCTTCGAGAGCCTCAGCATGAACGGAACCGTCAATGATATCAAAAACCTTCCGTTCCTCCTAAGACCCGTCGAAGGACTCCGCGAGAGTTTTTTCAAGAGCGTGTTGAACTGTGACCCGCTCTCAGGTTTGAAGTATTGACTCTTGCCTATTGGCTACTGCCTATTGGCTATTTCCTAATGGCGGCTATTGGCTAGTACCTATTCAAGGAGCACGAAGGATGCGCAAGCTGCATGCACTAATCCTACTGTTTATTGCCGCGCTGGCCGGGCCCTCCTCAATAAAAGCGGCGCAGCCATACTTCCAGGGTAAGACAATCACGCTTCAAGTCGGCGCGCCCGCGGGTGGCAGGCAAGATCGAATCGCCCGAACAATGGCCAGGTATCTCGCGAAATACACCCCAGGAAGCCCGGCCTTCCTGATCCAGAACAAAGGCGGCGGCCAAGGCATACCCGCGATGCTCGCGCTGAGTAAGGGACCGACGGATGGCAGCTTCATGTCGACGGTCATTTCATCATATCTTGAAGCGCCTTACTTCGGCGCGCCGGGAGCCACTTACGAACCGCGCAACTTCGTATATGTTGGCGGGCCTAGCACTGGCAAGCAGCGTAACGTGCTCTTCTTCCATAAGAGAGCTGGAATCAAAACGCTGGAAGACCTAAAAAGCCGTGAAGTCATCCTCGGCTCGCAGGGGGTTGGTAGTCGAAGCTATCTCTATTCGCGGCTGATCACGGAAGTTCTAGCGCTCAAAGTACGCTGGGTCTTGGGGTATGACACGCTCCAGCTCAATGTCGCAATCGATCAAGGAGAGGTGCAAGGCCGGGTGAACGATGCTGCTTCCATGATGACCGACAAGCCCGACTGGTTTAGTGATCGCGAGATAGTGCCGTTAGTGGCGATGACGTTGCCGGAAAAATTGCCGCCGGTCAAACATCCATTGTTCGAAGGAGTGCCCTCGCTCATGCAGTTCGCGACAAACGAAGCGCAGAAGAACATCATCCGGAAGATCAACTCGACGGACCGGTTGGGCGGCACCTTGGCTTTTCCACCGGGAACTCAAGAAACGATTCGCAGGATTATGGAGGAGGCTCTACTAAAAGTCGGCAAGGACCCAGCGTTCCGCAAAGATTGGGAGGACATCGTCCTCGAGGGACATCCGTTCGAACAAATGTTTGATGGCAAGGAAGTCCTCGAAGAGGTGTTGGCATACACCGACTGGCGGCCCGAAATCATGAGCATGTATAAGCGGCTAGCCCACGAGGCGCCGAAGTAACTACAGCATGTTCACCGACAACTGAGGCACAAGGTTTGTGGCCACACGCCGGGAAGTTTTTGTGGGTTGAACCGCTTCTCATGTTGACGTTTGAGAATTCTCAAACCGTCAAAGGTGTCTCGCGAAGGTGCTTCCGGCAAGGGCTCGAATAGAACGGCTAAACGTCTTGAACCATTTGAACGGCCGTATTGATCCTCCCCATCTTTCTCTATTTTCCGTCTTCCGCTTTCAT
>DATACQ010000593.1:0-2385 GCA_036258955.1 Binatia bacterium | reverse complement strand
CACAACACCGAAACGCGCGAGATTTTGGGAATCGTCTCTTTGACCAACTCGAGTCGCTTACCGCTTAACGCGGACGCAATCGTCGTAAAACCGGTAAGATTACCGCCGGGATGTGCGAGGCTAGCAACCAAACCCGAAGCGACGGGATCACCCCCTGCATAAAACACAATCGGAATTGTCCGGGTAGCCTTCTTCGCCGCGAGAGTTTCCTCTGGTGACGACGTGAGGATTACGTCAACTTTCAGCCGAACGAGCTCACCGGCTAATTCGGTATATCGCTCCGGCTTACCGTCCGCAGAACGCGACACAAAGACGATGTTCTTTCCCTCAACATAGCCGAGACTACGGAGCTCTCGCCTAAGTAGTTCACGGCCCGTGCCCAGACTGGGCCGGTTCCCCGACAGCATCTCCCCGATTGTAACTAGTTTATTCGATTCCTGCGCACCACTTGTAAGACGGGGTACGAAAAACAGGCCAGCCAACGCGAAGCAAGCAACGATCTTCATAGGATTCTTCTCACGCCTCGCGGCTCACGCCTACTTGATCACACGATCGCTCTCGCCAGCAGAGCCGGCACGCTAAGCACGACCAACAGAGTGCCTATCGAGCGAAGCGTCAAACACATTGCGCTAAGAGCAAGCGAACAGCTTCAATGTCGATTTTCCTTACGTTGTCGAATCCCGGGGCGGAGCATTTGATTATGATCATAGATTGCATTATAAAGAGAGTAACAGATGACATAATGGAGAATATTATGGGAGCCATTGCCGTTTCCAAAAAAGAGGAGGAGCAGATTGAGAGGCTCCGCAAAGAACTGGGGATCGCGAGCAAATCGGCACTGATCCGCACGGCGCTAAGAACTTTGGAAGAGAAGAGCCTAGAAGAAAAGTTAAGACGTGAAATCCGCGACTCGGTAAATCGATGCGGCGCGGCCGATCGTGAAGAGAATAGAGAACTTTTCAATGCCGGTGTCGCTCGTACGAACGAGAAAGAGTAAATGCCGATCAAAAGGGGGCATCTATATATCATAGATTTCAATCCGCGCATCAAAACCAAACCCGGAAAGCTTCGGCCTGCTTTGGTGCTTCAATCCGATCTCATCAATGAGGCCGAGTACCCATCGACCATTGTTGTTCCGACAACCACTCGGCTCGTGGAAAATCCAGGAATTCTTCGGTTGCACCTCAAGACGGGCCAAGGTGGCGTTACACGCAACAGCGATCTTCTTCTGGGCCAAGTGATCGCTGTTGCCAATGATTCTTTCCGTCACGAAATTGGCTCCTTGCCGCGTACGATAATGGAACAAGTAGAAAACCGAATGCGCATTATTATGGGCCTATGAAGTTCTAACCCAATTTGGGCAGACGTTCAGATTTCCCGTCAGCGTATCTATAGTCACTGGTAACGCTCTGTTCCTCAACATCGCCGAGTTGCGTAAGGCCACGAAGAACGCCTCAATCTTACGACTGTGCCCTTCCGCAGATCCAGTCGTCAGATAACCTATTCGTCGGATTTTCGCCGGCTGCTGCGCTTCGGCGAATGCGCTAAGCGCCAAGATCGAAGCAGTCATAAAGCTAAGCGCAAAGGACGAACGGGAAGCGCACAAGAGAATTTCTCTCTTCATGATTCTTTCACAATTGCCTATTGGTTATTGCCTCTTTCATCGAATTACTCGATCCGCTCTGGCCAATACATTCGGCGGAATTGTTAGACGGAGCTCTTTCGCCGTCCTGAGGTTAATCACCAACTCGAATTTAGTCGGTTGCTCTATTGGCAACTCGGCGGGCTTTGCGCCTTTGAGAATCTTGTCCACATACCATGCGGCGCGCCGGAAGAGTTCGATCTCATTCGCTGAATACGAGATCAGGCCACCGCGCGTGACGTACCCGCTTACTTCGTACATCGAAGGCAGCCGGTTCTTTATAGGCAGCTCGACCATTTCCTTTCCGAAACGGTTGATCGAGCGACTGCCGATTATGACAACCGCATTCACTCGGCCGCTGGCCGCTTCGTGGAATGCGGCTTCCAGGCCCGGATTCTCCCTGCGCACTTCCAAATACTGAAGCGAGAGATTCAGCGCTCGCGCCGCATATTCATAAGCCTTCAAACCGGAATCGTGAAACCCTTGCGCGGCGAGGACCCCAATACGCGAGATGTCCGGAACCGCCTCCTTGAACAACTCCATTCGCTTTCCGGCCAAATCGCGGCTCAGCCTAGTCAGCCCCGTGATGTTTCCACCGGGACGTGCCATGCTATCGATTAGTCCGCCCTCAACCGGATCCTGAGATGACACTATGACGATCGGAATAGCTTTGGTCGCTTGCTTAGCCGCGCGAATGGCTCCTGCGCTTGAGCTAACCAGGACATCGACCTTCAGTTGCACGA
>DATACQ010000592.1:0-2681 GCA_036258955.1 Binatia bacterium | reverse complement strand
CTCTGAGGCTCGTTTAAGAACGAGCACTATCTTAGAACGCTCCACGCTTGGGAAGCCTTTATCCGCATGCGACAATGCTTTATAAGCGTAACTGGGTTGTGTTCAGGGGAATTTGGAGGACTTCGCATGAAACTTAAGGAGCAGGTGGCAATTGTCCTCGGCAGTGCCCGCGGCATCGGCGAGGCGATCGCGCATACCTTCGCGGCGGAAGGCGCGCAACTGGTGCTGGTAGACCTTGAGAAGATGAAAGCGCCTCTTGATGGCGTGACAGAAAAAATCAACAAAGCGCGCGGTCGTGCTATTTCTATCATCGCTGACTGCACCGACGATCGGCAGGTGAATGCCTTGGTCGAGGAGACGCTTACTCATTTCGGGAAGATCGATATTATGGTCCATAGCATCGGGTTTCGCGGCCCGTTGGTGCCTGTCCACGACATCTCCGAGCAGGAGTGGGATGACGTACTCCGAGTAAATCTCAAATCAGCCTTTCTCTGTGTTAGAGCCGTTCTGAAAGTGATGATCAAGCAGAGGAGCGGCAGCATCGTCAGCATCTCAGGTACGGCAGGCAAAGAAGGGATGGCCTTGCGCGGCTCACTATGCGCCGCGAAGTGGGGCCTGCTCGGATTAACTCAGACCATCGCCAAAGAGGCCGGACCTTACGGCGTAAGAGCCAACGTAATTTGCCCCGGCGGCATGGACGAACCTGACTTAAGAGAGATGTACGCGGAAAGAGCCAAAGGGTTGGGCATGGAGTTTTCGCAACTCGAAAAGCAGGTGCTGGAACTAACTCCTTTGCGCAAATACGCTAAGCACGACGAAGTTGCCAAAGCCGCCCTGTTTCTCGCGTGCAGCGATTCATCGCATACCACCGGCGAATCGTTGAATGTTTCCGGCGGCCGCATTATGAGTTAGCGCGCTTACGCGCAGTTTCGGGTTTCGAGTTCGGGGTTTCGGGTTTAACTCGAGACTCGAAACACGAAACTCGGAACTGACACGCGCGCCTCGCCTCTGAAATCTTTTTGAGCAGTCTGCACTAACGACTAAACACCCCTGTCACTCCCACAAGCCTTCAGGTAGTGGCAGGCCGGCCAGGTCTTCCGCGGTAAGCCGCCTATCCGGTTCAATGCCGAACCGCTCCAGCACGGCGATCAATTGACGCGTGTGTTGCGCCGAGTGCCAAGTTGAGCGTTCCAGCAATTGGTGCATCGGCGGCGTGCCATAAAAAGTTTTTATTCTCTGGCTGCACGATAGATCTTTAAGCTCGTTCCACCAGTTCTCGAGTCGCTTCAGAATGGTCTCGCCATATTGAACGATCTGCGCTCCTATGACGCAGGTACCGTCCGCGGGAGGAACGTTCGCATTACTTACCCGGTATTCAATGTCATCGATAACAGTTTCAAGGAACGCCTCGCCTATCCGAAAGATATGATGACCCATGAGCCGGATCGACCGGTCGCGGTTGTCGATGACCCGCTCGCTAAGCCGGTCGTCCGGAATTTGCCGGATGTAGCGCTGCGCGGCTTGCAGCACGTTTTCCCATTTGCGCACCAGCGACGCCGGTGCCAACGGCGTGTGTCCGCTCGCCTCTAAGCCGACGAACTCGGCGACATCATCGATATTCTGGCAGTAGATGTACTGTTCTCCTCTGGCCAGCACGGGGACGGTCCGCGCTCCGAATCTTAGCAGCTGCTCTTGGCCGCCGGGGTCGTTTAGCACGTCGACCAAAATGAATTGAATGGCTTTTTTCGAAAGAAACTCTTTCGTTCGCAGGCAACTGCTTCAACCGGGCTGCGTGAACAGTACAAACTCATTCGCGTTGTTCTCCATCGGGCCTCCGTCGCGCGTTTAGTAGCACCGAGGATGAGAACAGCAGATGACGATTTCGATCATCCATTCTCATCCTTGGTTTACAAGGTTAGGATCCCTCGTCCAAGAATGCGACCGTGCTCCAGATCATCGACCGCTACGTTGATTTGATCGAGCGTGTATCGATTGGTGACCAGCTCATCGAGCTTCAGCTTGCCCTCGCGATACCATCGGATAAACAGCGGAAAATCACGATCGGGCCGGCAATCGCCGCCACTGGTGCGTCTGAAGGAACGATTTCCGGTAAACAAACTTGTATCGATCATCGCTCTTGCGCCCGGTGGCGTAATACCGATGAGCAAGGCGGTGCCGCCGCTAGCACCACCAGAGTGTCCCATGCGAACCGCCCGAAGGATCTGTTCTTGAGTCTCGGGCAAGCCGATCGCATCGATCGCATAGTGTGCGCCGCTTCCCGTCAGTTTTTGAATCGCCGTCACCGCATCCGTCTCGCGGGCGTTCACAGTATATTTAGCGCCGAATCGCCGGGCGAAGGCGAGTTTTTCTTCCGTCACGTCTATCGCGATAATCGGGTATGCATCAACGATTGCAGCCGCCGCGATCGCGCAAAGCCCAATGCCACCAGCTCCGAAAACCGCAACCGATTCGCCCGGCCTGACCCGCAACGCATTGATGATGGCCCCTGCGCCCGTCATCACAGCGCACCCTACGATCGCTGCGACGTCCGTGGGGACATCTTTTGATAACGGTAATACAACCCGCTCCTGCGCCAGGGCATACTCCGCCCAGGTTGCCGCGGAATGCATCACATCTTTCCCTTTCCACCTGGCTCTATACTGCGCCCGATCATTGAGAGC
>DATACQ010000591.1:0-4761 GCA_036258955.1 Binatia bacterium | reverse complement strand
CTTGAAATAGTCACGTTCCAAATCCGCGTAGTTGGGGAAGAGAAAATCGACATTCGGATGCTCGTTTGGCGCCCAGGTTCCCGTGGTGATCGCTGCGTCGATTGCGCCGCTGGCCAGTAGATCGAATTGCTTTTGCTCCTTCGGAACAATCTCTATCTTCAACCAGGCGGGCGGCTTCCAAGCGCCCACACCGGAAACG
Source organism: Binatia bacterium (assembly GCA_036258955.1). Classification (GTDB taxonomy): domain Bacteria; phylum Desulfobacterota; class Binatia; order UBA9968; family UBA9968; genus DATACQ01. The sequence continues at coordinate 4,562 of DATACQ010000591.1, read as the reverse complement.
CGGTCGGCGACCCAGGTCACCGATTTGGGATCGAGATCGTATTCGTCTTCGAGCAATCCGCGCGCCCAAACCGCGGTGGTCGTCAGCCAGTTCTGCACGCCGATGCGCTTGCCGTTCAGATCGGCCGGCGAACGAATGCCAGAGCGCTTGTTGATATAGATGTAGGAGTGGCGAAACATCCGCTTGACAAAGATCGGAATCGCCGTGTAACCGAGACTTTTCTCATGCAGGTCGGCGATGTACGTAGCGGTGTAAAACTCAGCGGCATCGAATTCCTTGCCGTCAATCTTCGTCTCCCGCCCGGGGCTTTTATTCACGTGGATCTCAAGATCGATGCCTTCGGGCTTTACAGTGCCGTCGATCAGCGCTTGGGCGCGGTCGTAGGGTCCGCAGGTCATGGAGAGTTTCAACGCCATCTTATTTGACTTTGAAAACCCGGTTGAACTCCTCGGCGAGCTCTGCGTATTCAACGGCGTTTACGTGCAGCGTAAAAATCTTGGCTCCTTTCAGGCGAGGGTTTCTCGGGCCAACGCCAAGTCTGCCCGGACTGCGGCCTTTATCCTGGAGCAATTTTTGACCTTCGGCCGACAGCATAAAGTCGATGAATAATTTGGCCGCGTTGGGCCGCGGCGCGTTTTTCAACAAGGAAATCTTATTGGGGTCGCCGCCGACGAGCGGGTTTGGCGCGATCCACTGGAGCGGCGCGCCTTTCTCCGCGTATTCATCGACGCGATGTTGATACAGGGAAACAGCCATCGGAAATTCGCCGGCTGAGATTAACTCGCTGATCAACGTGTAGCCTTTGCGGAAATTGATCTGCTGCCCGGCAAGCCGGCGCCAGTACTCCAAGCCTTTTTCTTTCCCGCGCGCTTTCATCAGCGCGCCGAACAGATAGTATTCTTCCGTGTCCCAACCGAGCTGGCCTCTCCAGCGCGGCTGAAGCAAATCCTCATAGCTCTTCGGCACGGCGTCCGGTGAGACCAGTCGGGAATTGTAGCCAATCACATAGATCGTTTGATGCAGGCCCGTGCCGTATCCATCCGGGTCACGCCACTCGGCGGGAAAGTTTGTCGCTTCCGCTGATTGATATCGATCCAATGCGCCTTTTGCTTTTAGAATTCCCGACTGAATACCGCTGACGGCCACCACGTCGCCAAGAAACGTGCCGGCGCGGTGCTCATTCAATAGACGAGTCAGCGTTCTCTCGCTGCTCGCCCTGATAATTTCCACTCTGAGCGGAGGATATCTCTTTTCAAAGGCTTTGATGACGTAGTCGGCATCGCTCGGTCCCCATGAGGTATAAAAGACGAGTCGCCCTTCTTGTTTGGCTTTGGCGAGGTCTTGGGCGAGGCCGGCGCTAAAAAATACCGGAACACTTAGAGCCACTAGGATGCTTACGGCGCACCTCATGGGACCCCCTTGGCTATTTATAGACGCTGCTTAGAAATCCTTCCCGATTCAATTCATCCATCACACTGGTATCGACAAACTCCCGCCAATCGCGCGGATCCTTCACTTGCATCAACTCGAGAAATACGGTCGCATCCTCCGGTCCGGGGTTGGGAATTTTGGGAAACACCTTCAGCCAAAAATCATAAGTCTCTTGAAGGATCTTGGGATCGTTTTCGCGAAGATTTTTGCCCAGCACGCGGGTACCGAACTCCCGGTCGGTGCGAAAGCGCGCCAGGCCCGAGACGAATGCGCGCATGAAGTTTTTCACCGTTTCGCGGTGCGACTTGATAAACGATTGTCGGACGGTGATCTGATTGATCGGATATTGAATCCCGCTGCCGACCAGATCGTAGAGCGGACGCAATCCAAGCTCGCGCGCCCGCAGCGTGAACGGTGGAATCAGCAACGCTCCCTGGACGGTTCCAGCGCCGAGCGATGCCAAGCGGGTGGCGAAGTCGCCGATTTGCAGCATGGCAACGTCTCTGTCCGGATCCAAACCGAGTTTTCTGAGCGCATACTGCATCGCGACATAGCCTGAGCCGCCTACTGTGCTCACGGCTAGCTTCCGCCCTTTGAGGTCGGCGGCATCGCGAATCTCTTTGCCAACGAAGAGCGTATACGGAAACACACCGACGGTTCTGGCAATGATAACGGTGTCCGCGCCCTTGAGCCGGGCGTTGACCACGGCGGCGCCACCGGTGGTACTAATTTGAATGTCGCCGCCGATAAGAGCGCGTGTCACCGGTTGGCCACCGGAGAATTGGATGATCTCAAGATTCCTGATGCCGTATTTCTCGAAGTATTGTCCTTCTTTGGCCGCCCAGAGCGGCGCCTGCGTGGCACTAAAGATGGTGCCCGCACGCAGCAGCTCTTGAGCGAGAAGCGAGGCAGGAAGAAGAAAATTAAGCGCAAGAAGCGCAGAGATCGGGAAGGGATTATTCACCACAAAGAGCACGAAGGACACGAAGACTTCGGAAAAATAATTTCCTAAACTTCGTATTACTAGACTTGAGAATTTGCCCGGGACGCGCAAATTGGTCCCGTCGAGAAGTTCTCGGATTGGGATATCGCTCGCGCCAAGTCGCCAAGACGCCAAGTTTTCGGAATTTTGACTTTTTTCCTTTGCGCCTTTGCGTCTTTGCGCGAAATATTCCGATTCCTGAGTACTTTCGTATGTCATTCTGAGGAGCGCAGCGACGAAGAATCTGCTTTTGGTTGCCGCTTTGCCGCTGTAGGTTCTCTGTGGCGTTCGCGGTGAAAAGGGGAATTCATCTGTGGTGTGATGCGCTATCTCTTTCGAGAGCGACACGGAGGTCGACAGAAAGGTCTTATCCATAGATCGTCTCACGCCATTTTTCTCGCACTTTATTTTTCAGCTCTTCGCTCGACTCGGCGATGGGCGGAAACTGATGGCGCCGCTCGTAAGGCATGCACGCATCGATAAGGCAGCGCGAGCTATGGCCTTTGTTTTCGGGAGGGATACACACGTCGAGCGAACCGCTCGCGGCGCGGCTGATGATTTCAACGGCTTGATCGGGGTCGCATCTGGTCGCCATCGCCCAGAGCACGTCGAACTCGCTGGTGGGGTCGATGTCTTCATCCACCACCACCACGAAACGTCCGTTGTAGGCACCGCCGAGGGACTGCGACGCGAGAAAAAGCGCCTGGCGCGAATGGCCGGGATAAGCCTGTTTGATCGAGATCACGTTGAATAGGCTGCCTATGCCGGATTCCAGCGACCACACGCCTTTCACGTTGGGCAAACCGGCCTTTTCCACGCGGTCCCATAACTGCGCGGCGCGAATCATTCCCTTTGACAGCGAATAGTCCGTGGGCGGGCGGCCGGGACGCGCGACGCAGAGGATTGGATCGTTGCGGTGATAGATGCGCTCGATGCGTAGCACCGGCGTATCTTCCATGCGCGTGCCGTAGTAGCCGAGCCACTCGCCGAAGGGACCGTCGGGTTTAATGTCGCCGGGATGGAGAAAGCCTTCAATAGCGATTTCCGCGTGCGCAGGGAACGGCAAACCGGTGACTTGGCCTTCGACCAGATCATAGGGTCGTTCTCTGATCCCGCCGCAGTAATCGTACTCCGAGTAGCCGAGCTCGATGGGATTCCCGGCCGCCAAGAGCAGCAGCGGATCCTGCCCGACGCACAAGACGACCGGACAGGGCTTCCCCTGCTTGAAATATTTCTCCATGTGCATGCGCCCGTGCTTGCCTGCGGACGACATGAAAAGACCAACGGATTTTTCATCATGCACCATGGCGCGATACGTGCCGAGGTTGAGCCAACCTTCTTCCGGATCCCGCGTGACGGCGATGCACGCGGTGCCGATGAATCGGCCGCCATCGAGCTCATGTACTTTCGGCACGGGAAACTTGAGCACATCGATGGCGTCACCCGACATGGTGTTCTCGAAGACCGGTCCAGTTTTCACGATGCGCGGAGGCACCGGACGGAGGCTGTTGAGTTTTTCTTTGAAACGACTGACGAGCTTTAATCCCACGCTGTCCATCGGCAAGCCCGCCATGAGCGCCAGGCGGCGATACGAAGTTTGCTGGCCGAAGAGAATGCGAAAACCTTTGGGGTAGCCTTTGATTTGGTCGAACAGCAGCGCTGGAATCGTGCCCTTGCGCTCCCGATAGATCAGCTCCGCCATGGTGCCGATTTCTAGATCCCAATCGGCACCGTCGACGCGCTTGAGCTCGCCCATGGATTCGACAAGCTCGAGCCACTGCCTCACGTCTTCATAGGGCCGCGGCATGTTACCTTCATGCAAGACCTGGGCTTTTTCCGCAGGCGTCTTTCACTTCTCCTTCGATGCTTTGAGCTGCTCGCGCAATTTCTCAGCCGACAGCGGCAGATCCTTGATGCGCACGCCCGTCAAGCGCGCGACCGCGTTCGCGACCGCCGGCGCGATGCCGAATACGGACATTTCTCCCACGCCCTTGGCCCCATAAGGCTCCGAGTCATAACTTTTTTCGACGATAATTGGCGTCGCCGCCGGGATATCACGGATAGTCGGGATTTTATAATCGGCGAAGCTGGCGTTGGTGATTTTTCCTTCGTCGAACAGCAAGGTTTCGGAGAGCGCATAACCGAGCCC
>DATACQ010000590.1:0-5431 GCA_036258955.1 Binatia bacterium | reverse complement strand
TGAGGGGGGTGACATTTTCGCTTAGCAGTTAAGGCGACATTTTCGCTAAGCTTCAGCAGGGAGGCGATTGTTTGATACTTCGCCAGACTGCTCAATAAAGATCCGAAGGGACGCGCATCATTTCCGGTCGTGTCTGGGGTTGAGCTAAGACTCGGTGTCACCCTAAACTGGGCGTTAATTAACTCGCTAGTGAGCGGTAACTCTTGAATAGGAGATTTCCCTGCTGGTGACGAATTCCAGTAGTGCCGCTTTTCCCTCCTCAGTCACTTTTCGCGCGCGCTGCAGCGCTGCGCGAATTTGATTCGGATCTTCTACTCTTTCAGACCAGCCTCCAAGCGAGCGCGCAACGTCGGCGTAGTTGCCAAGGATGTTCATGGTGCCATAGCGCTGATGGGAAGCTTCCATAGCATGAGTCTCGGCGGCCATGAAGTTGTTATTCAGCACAATCGTCAGAATGGGGATGTCGTTGCGCACAGCGGTCTCAAAGTCCAGTCCCGTCATCCCGAACGCGGCATCCCCCATAAAGTTGACACAAAACTTATCCGGCGCGGCGAGCTTGGCGCCAATGATCAAACCCAAACCGGCGCCGAGAGCGTGAGATTTTCCCCAACCCAAGTAACTGCGTGGAACCGGTGCGCGGTAAAAAGGCACGAGTTGGTTGCGCGGGCTGCCGGAATCGTGGGTAACAATCAGGTCCTTGGGGTCAAACAAATTTATGAACTCCCACATCACCCGATACGGGCTTATCGGTTTCTCCCCGGAAGTCAGCTTTGACATCCACTCCTCCATCCACTCCTCCGTGCCCTTCTTGATCTCTGCCGCGATTGTGCCCTCAGCGTCTCGTTTCTTGCTGCCCAAACGATCTTTTGCCGCATCCACAAACAACCGGAGGACGGCTTTCGCGTCTCCAAGGACCGGATAATCTGCCGCATACTGTTTGTTGATATCACGCTCATCGTTGGTCGCGTGAATGATCATTTTTCCCGGTGGGACCGGCGTGGCCGTGATGTTGTGCTTAGTAAGGCTGGTGCCGACGGCGAACACGACGTCCGCCTTTTGTAAGAACGTGTGTACCGGGCGTGGCAGGACACCCGATCCGGTGCCCAGCGAAAGCGCATGGTTTTCCGGAAAGGCGCTCTTGCCTTCCAGGGTCGTGGTGACGGGGATCTGCAACAACTCGGCGAGTTCAAGCAACTCGCCGGTCGCTTCGCCATACAGTACGCCCTGGCCGGCAAAAATGATGGCATTTTTGGCCTCCAATAACACGCCTGCGGCCTCTTCAATATCACGAACATTAGCTCCGCTCGTGGTTCGCTTGACGGGGAGGTATTGAAGCTCGCCGGAAAGCTCCTCATCGGCGATGTCGTTTGGTATTTCAACCAGTACCGGCCCGGGACGTCCCATTTTCAGATAACTGAACGCGCGGCGCATAACTTCCGGAGCCGCGCCGGCGACTGTGATTTCCTCGATCCACTTCGTGATCGGCGCGTAGGCTTGGACGGAGCGGAAAAAGTGAAAGGCTTGTGAAGCGTTTCGCGGGTGCCCCACGGGCAGACAGAGCACAGGCACGGAGTCCGAGTAAGCCGTGGCAACGCCGGAAAACGCATTCTCTGCGCCCGGTCCCGCCTGCATCGTAAACACGCCGATGCGACGGCCGTTGGTAACGCGCGTAAAGCCGTCAGCGATGCCTACGCCTACCCTCTCCTGGCGGCAGACGATCGGCCTGATCCCTGCTCGCGCCGCAGCCTCGATGAGCATGTTGGTAGGATAGCAGCTGAGAAATTCGATCCCTTCTCGTTTAAGAATTTCAGCAATTGCATCGACAACTTTCATGGCTCTCCTCTCTTTGTGCAGGGACAGGTCGCGACCTGTTTCTACGGCGGTCCTGGCAAGTATATAGCGCCTATCATTTCTGCGGCGCGCAGCCAACCGTACCAGGCTCATTCTAAAACGAACACGAGCCACGAACCTCTGCCTTGCGCGGCCTACCGCGATGTTGCATAGTAAATTACTATGCTCGTGGATGCCTACAAACGGCCGCTTAAAGATCTGCGTATTTCGGTTACGGATAGGTGCAACTACCGCTGCACGTACTGCATGCCCCTTGACGAGTACGAGTGGATCAACAAGAAAGAGATTCTCACGTTCGAAGAGATTACCCGGTTGGCTACTTTATTCGTCCGTTTCGGAGTGGAGAAAATCCGTCTCACCGGCGGTGAGCCGCTGGTGAGGAAGAATCTCGATCAGCTAGTCGCTAAACTATCGGCGATCCCCGGAATCAAGGACCTGTGTCTCACGACCAATGGTTCACTTTTGGCTGAGCAGATCGAGGCGCTAAGTGCCGCGGGACTCAAGCGGGTCAATGTGAGTGTCGATACTCTCGACCCGGAGAAGTTCAAACGGATGACCAAGCGAGGGGATCTCGCCAAAGTGCTGGAGGGAATCTTCTCCGCCAAGAAGTATGGTATCACGCGTATCAAGCTGAATGCGGTGGTTGAGCGCGGGGTTAATGAGGATGATATTCTGCCCCTGGTTGAATTCTGTCGAGAAAATGGTTTGGCGATGCGCTTCATCGAATACATGGATGTCGGCAACAGCAATAATTGGACATCCGAGAAGCTCGTTTCCAAGAAGGAGATCATTGATGCGATCGCGGCCCGTTACCCTTTGCGCGAAGTCGGCCGGGAGCAAGGGAGCGCGCCATCGGTGGACTATGAGTTTCTCGACGGTGCCGGCGATATTGGCGTCATCGCATCAGTGACAGAACCGTTTTGCTCCACTTGCACGAGGGGACGGCTTACGGCCGATGGTAAATTTGTTACCTGCCTCTTTTCTCAGACTGGGCACGATCTTAAGAGGCTGCTGCGCGGCGGCGCGTCAGACGACGAAGTTGCGGATTTTATCGGTTCGATCTGGGCTGGCCGGGTCGACCGCTATTCCGACGAGCGGCTGCAAGCCATGCGTTCAGCCGCTTACGATCCCAAGAAAACTAAGAAAATAGAAATGATCGCCTTGGGTGGGTAGCGCTACCTTGACTCAAGGCCGCTTCACCGGTGCGTCCTAAAGAGACCCGCCGCTGCTATCTTTATATCCCGAAAAGATGCGTAGTCCGCCGCTCTCTGAGGGACTCGGAGTCTACGTGCCGGAGCGCTTCGGCAGCATACCGCGCTTTTCCAGCTCGATTCGTTGCTCGGCAGTCAAGTTGTCCAGCGGAACGTATCCACGCGTCTCCGCCTGCCGGACGCAATCATCTATATACCCCTTCAGCCCTAGGCCGGCGAAGCCGAAACCGGAACCGCTACATTCCGCTGTCGCGCCACTCTGAGGATCCACGAGGGTGACGGCCTGGCTTGTGCAAGCCCCCAGCAAAATAGCCATCAATAGCAACCCAGCTATATGATATAACACTTCGGCAGATCGTGTTTGCATTGATGGCGTCCTTACTGGCCGTTTAGATTGCATAGGTTCAGTAGACTAGGCAAATCTAGCAAGAAAACTGCCGCCGTGTAAGATGCTGCTAAAGCGGAAGGACATCGTTACGGTTCTGCTGGGGTCGGATATGTCCATTGGAACATCTACTTTGCAGCAGCGAATGGCAATCATGTTTGGCTGCAACGCGTTGGTAATCAGAACTTTTCTATAACTCGCGTTAGCAAGACGCCGCCGACGGGCCCCGTGGCTGGGATCCTTCCGGCAGCGCCAGGTATCGCCGACTTGGTCACCCTGCGATGCGTTTCCGCCTTTCCGCCGACGGCTGGCTGATCTTCGCCGCGTGCGCGGTTCGATCATTCGCGTACGGTTTTATTTCCATCATTCTGGGACTCTATCTCGATGCTGTCGGCCTCAGCACGACTGAGATTGGCTGGATTTTTACAGCGGCACTTGCAGGCGGTGCCGTCATGACCATTGTCATCGCCTCGGTCGCTGACAGAGTCGGCCGCAAGAATATGCTAGTTCTCGGCGCCGGACTCATGGCGCTGGCCGGCTGGATATTTGTGGTTAGCGGTAGTCCCATACTTCTGGCTCTTGCCGCGGTGTTTGGGACTATAAGTCCTTCCGGGAAAGACGTTGGACCCTTTCTCTCCCTCGAGCAGGCGATATTACCTCAGTCAACCTCGGACCAACAGCGCACGGCGGTGTTTTCCGCTTACAATCTGGTCGGATCGTTCGCCAGCGCGCTAGGAGCGCTGGCCGTCAGCTTGCCGCAATCATTCGTTACGTTAGCTCTTTCTCGCTTCCGTTTTCTAGTGTGGTCTTATGTGGTGTGTGCGTTTCTAATGATGGCGCTATTTTTGTTTTTATCGCGCTCCATCGAAGCCAACAGGAAAACGACCTGGCGAGAGTCGAAAATCGGCCTGCATCAATCGGGTGGGAAGGTTACCAAACTTGCGGCTCTCTTTGCGCTGGACGCATTTGCCGGCGGTTTCATCGTGCAGGGCATCGTCGCCTACTGGTTTCATCTTCGTTATGCCGCCGATCTCAATCAGCTAAGCGGCATCTTCTTCGGTATCAACATTCTGAGCGCTGTTTCGTTCTTGGCGGCGCCCGCGATCGCGCGCCGTATCGGTCTTTTGAATACGATGGTGTTCACCCATTTACCGTCGAATTTCCTGATTCTCCTGGTACCTTTCATGCCCTCTCTCGAGCTCACGGTAATTGTCCTGTTGTTACGCAACTTGCTTTCGCAGCTCGATGTTCCGACCCGGCAATCCTACACGATGGCGATTGTGGAGCCGGACGAAAGAGCCTCGGTAGCGGGGCTGCTGTCGGTCTCACGGAACACAGGCGCGGCGCTCGCACCGTTGTTTACGGGAGCGATACTCGCGAATCCGGTCTATGGTTGGCCATTCTTGCTCGCCGGGGGGCTTAAAGTCATTTATGACCTCCTGATTTTCGCGCTATTTAGAAACGTGAAGCCGCCGGAAGAAGCCAACTAAACCCCTGACGCTCCGCTGGACTGAAGCGTAGGGTAGAATTCTGGACAAAGCGCCAGCGCAGTGACAGGATTAATATTTGCCAAACGCCACAAAGTGTAGGAAAAGGAAGCATGTTAAAGGTGATTCGAGTTGAAGAAGCGGTGGGCTTACCGCTCGCGCATGACATCACGGAAATCGTACCCGGAAAGCACAAGGGTCCGGCATTTCGCCGCGGCCACATTATCCGACAAGAAGACGTAGCGAAACTTCTAGACGTTGGCAAAGCTAACATCTATGTCATGGAGCTGGAGAAAGATGACCTCCATGAAGAAGACGCCGCGCGCCGGTTGGCCAAAGCCGCTGCCGGTGAGAATCTCGAATTGACCGACCCAAGCGAGGGGCGGGTTAATCTAGTCGCGAAGATTCCAGGTTTGCTCAAGGTAGATACCGAAGTGCTTTACCGTTTGAACTCTTTGGGCGATCTCATGCTCGCCACCCTGCCGACGAATAGCTAC
>DATACQ010000589.1:0-2278 GCA_036258955.1 Binatia bacterium | reverse complement strand
GAACGCCTCATCGGTTTCGACAAAGGAATCCAGCGCGATCCCCACCGATCCTTCTTCTTTTAGAGGTTTGATAAAAAGTGGAAACTCGAGATGCCGTGGTCGCTTGACGGCCGAGCCCTGAGGAAAGATCGCGAAATTCGGCACGCGAATTTTCCGATAACTCAGGAGCTCCTTAGCCATTCCTTTGTTCTTGCAAAGCGTCAATCCGGTCGGGCTGGCTCCCGTGTGCGGCACACCCATCATCTCCAAGAGCCCGGCGACATTCCGATCGTAGGCCGATATTTCATTAAAGTGCTCGGTCAGATTGAAGACGACGTCCGGCGGGTTGCTTTTGATTTCATCTATGATCATGGAGGGCTCGTCCCAGACTCCGAGGGTGCGCACCTGATGACCGAGTTTTTTGAGTGCGTCGATCACGTGAGCTTCCGCCGCCCAGTCGTCGGTTGCGAGCTCCTTAGTGAAATCCTGGTCCGCCGGTGGCGTGCCGGCCGTGTCGAACAGGACGAGAACCTTGTAGCGCTTGCGCGATCGAGTCATCTATCAGCTTTTCTTGAAACGTCCAGTTAGACGATAGTGCGATGCCAGCGTCGCCAGGTACGCACTGACTTCGATACCGGCTGACGGTGCTTTGAGGCGGAGGTCCAGCTCCGCGCAGCGTTGGGTCAGCTCGCGAAGGACTCGGGCGACGGTGAATTTAGGCTCTCCGGTCCAATGCGAAACAGCGTTCAAGATCATTTTTCTAGAGCGTTTGATGAATGCCGCGGCCGGCTCGTTGTCAGGTGCATCGGACGGATCGGCGAAGAGTTTTCTCAGGTCGGCGTCAAAGAAGTCAGGAAAATCCTGCGCATAGGTACGGCGGCGCCGCTTGTAGTATGCGGAAAGACGGGAACGAAGTCGCCCTGCCTCTCCCATCTTCGTTTTGGCGAAAACCAGAGGAGGGTTCCCTGCGAGTCTGCTCATCAGATCGTCCACGTAGAGTAATTTTCCCAGCGCGCTCCAGCCTCGATACTGGTGTTTCCAGTCCAGGCCCGGGGTGAGCCAGATCGCAAAAGTCTCGGCGAAATCTTCCTCGGGATGGCTCTGCGCATACCAGCCGTCGAGGTGGCGCACAAAACGCTTGCTATAGGGGCGCGCCCGGTAGCTCTCCGAGTATTCCAGCGAGGGCGAACCGAAGAGCTTGCGCCATTTCTTGTCTTTCGCAAGAAGATAAGTGTGGTTCAGAACGTGCCCCATCTCGTGACGCAAGAGCCTAAGACACCAAGATTCGGTGCCGCCCTCGACCTCCAGCATCATTTTCTCTTCAAGTTTCTTCAGGCGTGGATGTGCGAGATAAAAAGGGATGGCAATGGTGGCGCAGCCCTCGGGGCAAAACCATTCTTCGCCGAGATAACAAATCGGCTTAACGGAAATGTTTCTCGCGGCAAGCTCCTCATAAAATCGCTTAATGCGATCTTCCAGCTCGCTGCCCGCGATTTTGAGCTTGAGATCGCAAATGCGCATCTGCAGCAGCTCGTCGTCGCTCAAATTAGCGATATCCGGCGCAGCCGAGGGATGCTTCTCGCTCTCGATACTCACACAGGCAATTTTAACAGAGCGTATACAGACCGGCTACTGTAATTTGCGGGCCATAGAGCGAAAGGATGGATGAAACGGGAGCATGCTTGAGCGGTGTTTTACCGCTCGCACCTGCAGCGAAAAAACAGTCTCAGGTTCGTCACTTCAGTTGCTGATTGAGAACGTCGAGCGCCTTTGGCTGCTGCGGTTGGCTCTCTTGAGTCACATCACGAGCATGACTTTGCCGAAATGGTCTCGGCCTTGGAGATAACGCTGTGCCGCACGTGCCTCCGCAAGCGGAAAGCTCTTGTCGATTATTACCTGAAACTTTTTCTGCTGGACCAGCCGCAGGATCTCATCGAGCTGCTTAAAATCTTCGGGTCTGGCTTGTAGATGGTTGGTGATGGAAAAACGCGTTGCTTTGCGACCGCCGGTCAACTCAGGCGGTGAGTCGGGGATCGAACCAAACGCCCCGCCGATCGAGAACAGGCGCCCGCCGGGGGCGAGCGCTTGCAAGCTCTTGCGATAAACTTCCCCGCCGATCATTTCCAGCACGACATCCGCGCCCCGATCGCCGGTCGCGCGCAGGACCTCCGGCAGGAAGTCGTTCTGCGAAACATCGACGGTAGCATCGGCGCCGAGCTTGCGCAGCCGGTGAGCTTTCTCTTCGCTGCCGGTGGCGGCAATCACTTTGGCTCCGAGATGCTTCGCGATCTGGATGGCT
>DATACQ010000588.1:0-4565 GCA_036258955.1 Binatia bacterium | reverse complement strand
GAAAAAGAATACCGTGCGTTGTTGAGAGCCGGGGCTCGGGAAGGGTTGACCACTTCAGCTCCCGCTCTGCAACTTTGAATGCTCGCTTTCGTCGTTGTTGCATAGTAAGTTCCTGGGGCGTCGTCTACGACAATACTATTGGCAATCCATGTTAACTCAGGAATGAGTTTGCGCGAGTCTAGCGCAAATCCGTTGTTTTGGCGAGCGGAACCGTACCCTAGACGCCTTCTAGGCAAAGTCGCAGACACCTCAGCGGCAGTCAGTTTGACAGTCTAAGCTTTACCGCTCTTCGGGATGAATTTCAGCGCGACGCCGTTGTTGCACCAACGCTGGCCTGTCGGTTGCGGGCCGTCTTTGAATAGATGGCCATGATGGCCGTCACAACGAATGCAGTGGTACTCCGTGCGCGGCAGGATCAGCTTGAAGTCCATACTGGTGCCGAAGACACCGGGTATGGTCGTGAAAAAACTCGGCCAGCCGGTGCCGCTTTCGTATTTCATTTCGGAAGTAAACAGCGGCAGATCACAGCCAACGCAAGCAAAGATTCCGGGGCGTTTCTCTTCATTCAACGGGCTTGAACCGGGCCGTTCCGTGCCTTTCTCGCGCAGAATCTCGAATTGCTCGGCGCTCAAGCGTTTGCGCCAGTCGCCTTTGGATAGTTTAAGCGGCGCATCGGGTAGCGGCGCCTTGACGCCAGCCGGGAGGAATGATCGCCAATTTTTTTGCATCTCTTCGATGCCCTTCGTACCGTCCGGTGAGGCGGTAAAACCAAATTGGCCGAGCAAGACTGACGCGGCGGACGATAACAAGCCTGATAACAGCGATCTCCGTGTCATAAGCGCCTCCAATCATTTCGACTCAGACGTCGTGAAAAATCCGCTATGGTTCGACATGCTACCACGAGGGGTGTGACACAATGGAATTCCAGTATTGAACCGTTTGACCTGAGCATGTCGAGCAGCGGCTGACTTTTTCACTACCTCTCAGCTTTTGAGCCTCGGGTTAGATCGAAACCAAATTCAAGTTTTTGGTTCTACTGTAGTGTCTCTTAAATGTAGGTAGTATTTCAAACGTCGTTCCGGCCAAGCTGGGTTTTACTATTGCCTCGTACCTGTGGCCTATTGCCTGCTGTTGAGTTGACATCATCTCTGGTTATCCGATACTTCGAATTTATGAGCACGGACTATGTTTCGATCAAGCGCGCGTACGATTTGCCGCAAGGGACCGCGGTGACCTTGCGCGGCTGGGTGCGTTCGCGGCGCGACTCCAAGGGCATCACCTTTATTGAGCTCAACGACGGCTCCCGCTTTAAAGGCATGCAACTCGTGGCCGATGCCGGTGTGCTGCCCGAGGAAACGCTGAAACAAATCACCACCGGCAGCAGCATCCAAGCTTCCGGCGTTCTCGTCGAGTCGCCCGCCAAGGGCCAGACGGTCGAGCTTAAAGTAACCGACATCCGTATCTATGGAACTGCCGATCCGGCCACTTACCCGCTCCAGAAAAAGGGCCATACGCTGGAGTTCCTGCGTGAGATCGGCCATCAGCGCGTACGCAGCAACACGTTTGGCGCTGCCTTCCGCGTGCGCAACGCTCTGACTCACGCCATCCATACTTTCTTTCAGGAGCGCGATTTCCTTTACGTGCAGACGCCGATCATTACGACTTCCGACTGCGAAGGTGCCGGCCAGATGTTCAATGTGACCACACTGGATCTTAAACAGCCGCCTCGGGGAACGGATGGCGGTGTCGACTGGCAACAGGATTTTTTCGGCAGGCCGGCGTATCTAACCGTCAGCGGCCAGCTCGAGGGCGAGATCTTTGCTCTCGCTTTCTCGAAGGTTTACACATTTGGCCCAACATTTCGTGCTGAGAACAGCAACACTCCGCGCCATCTCGCGGAGTTCTGGATGATCGAGCCGGAAATGGCATTTTATGAGCTGCCGGACAATATGCGGTTGGCGGAAGAATTCCTCAAATACACGATCCGCTATGTGCTCGATCACTGCCGTGAGGATCTGGAGTTTTTCAACGAGCGCATCGAGAAGAGCGTTCTTGCTACGCTTGAACACGTGGCGGATTCACAATTCGGCCATATCAGCTACAGTGATGCGGTCACAGAGCTCAAGACGTCCGGCAGAAATTGGGAGTTCCCGGTCCAATGGGGCAACGACTTACAGACCGAGCACGAGCGATTTCTCTCCGAAGAGGTTTTCAAGAAGCCGGTCATCGTTACCGATTACCCAAAGGATATCAAACCGTTTTATATGCGCGTCAACGATGATGGGAAGACCGTGCGGGCCATGGACGTGCTCGTACCTCGGGTCGGAGAAATCATCGGCGGCAGCCAGCGCGAAGAGCGCCAGAACGTATTGGTGGAAAGAATGCGCGAGGGCGGCTTGGACGAAAAGCCGTACTGGTGGTACATTGATTTGCGCCGCTATGGCTCGGTTCCGCACTCCGGCTTCGGCCTCGGCTTGGAACGGATGATGATGTATCTCACCGGTCTAAAGAATATTAGGGATGTGATTCCGTTCCCCCGCACCCCCGGCAATGCGGAGTTCTAAAAATTTCCGCTTTCTGAAAAGATGTTAATCGATGTCACCCAACTGGCCCTGCTCATCACACCCGACACGAGAGTTTGTCAACACCGGGGCAATTTCATAAATGTCATGTTGAGCAACGCGAAGCATCTCGGATGTAGGGGCACGGCATGCCGTGCTCCTACTGCAAAGACGAGATTCTTCCGCTGCGCCTCAGAATGACAACGCGCACAGTTCTGAAGTTCAGACCACGGCTGAACCCTCAGCCCCTGCAACTGCCTTTATGCGGTCAGAACTAGTACACATTATTGATGGTCGGGAAAGCTTGCGACGCCGTGTTCAGTCCGAGGGAGCAAGCCTCGAAGAGAGCGGACATCGAATGAGTCTCGGGTCTCGCGTTTAGAGTCTCGGGCTGGTTTTCAGACCCTAGACTGAGACTCTAGACTCACGACTCAACCTTGGCTGCGATCAGAGAGGCTTGTTTCCTCAGCGAAATCTCATAATCCGAGTTAGTACACAACTCGAACCAGGACATTAGAGCCAATTGATCAGCAACCTTCCAAATCTTTTCTACGGCTGGCGCATGGTCGCGGCGGCCTCCGCACTACGCGTCCTCGCCTCCGGGCTCCATAGCTTCGGATTTACGGTTTTCTTTCTCCCCCTGAGCCAGGATTTAAATCTCAACCGAACGTCGACATCGTTGGCGTTTTCGCTCGCGCGCGCCGAAGGCGCCGTCGAAGGTCCCATCGTCGGCCACCTGCTTGACCGCTACGGTCCAAAGCCGATCATGATCGCAGCGGTGCTACTCATGGGTTTTGGTTACTTGTTGTTATCGACGGTGAACACCTATGCGAGCTTTCTCATTGTCTATCTTGGCGTCATTTCACTCGCGCATGCCGGCGGCTTTATGCACGCGCCGATGGTTTTGATCAATACCTGGTTTATCCGCAAACGCGCGCGCGCCATTACTCTAAACAGCGCCGCCTTCGGCCTGGGTGGCGTCTTGATTGCGCCACTTCTGAGTATCATCGTTCACGCCTGGGGCTGGCGCTGGGGCGCGGCGCTGGCGGGCGTGAGTTTTTTACTCATCGGCATGCCTTTCGCGTTGAGCATCAGGCGCTCTCCCGAAAGCATGGGAATGTTACCGGACGGCGACATTCCCGTAAAGCTTCGGGACAACCGCGGCGGCGAAGAGCAGCCGAGCCTGAAAGAAACCGATGTCACGGTGAGGGAGGCGCTGCGATCCTTTGCGTTTTGGGGCTCGGTGTTGGCGGCCGGCATACGCAATGCGTCGTATCATGCCGTGTCGGTGCATTTCATTCCAATAATGGTCTGGAAGGGGCTTACCCAGCAGCAAGCCGCCTTGATGCTGAGCGCCTACGCGTTTCTCGGCGTGCTATCAACTCTCAGCCTCGGGTGGTACGCCGACAAAGCCCACAAGCCTCGGCTCACCGCGCTGATTTTGTTTGCCGCCGCCGGCGCTATGTTCTTGCCTCTATTCAGCAACTCATTCTGGCTCCTAGGTTTGTTTACGGTGTTTTTCGCCGGCGTAGAAGCGACTTACTCCATCGGCTGGGCAGTGGTGGGAGATCTCTTCGGCCGAAAACATTACGCCAAGATCCGCGGCTACATGACATTCTTCTATACTTGGGGAGGAGTTCTGGGACCAGTTGTTGCGGGCGCGATCTTCGACAGATGGCAAACGTATGAGCCGCTCCTCTGGTCGCTGGTGGCGGTCTTTTTCATCGCCGGTCTTTTTTTCGCCAGTCTTTCGAATTCATGGCAGCGCGCCACCGGCCGTCAGGCTACGCAAAAATAGCTCATATGCTTCGTTGCGCTTGATCGTCTCGCTCCAACGTACTGATTACGTACGCCTCCGCTCGTCGATTCTTCGCGCGCCTTGCCTCTGAGCTCTTTTTCCGTAGCCTGGTAATGGCCAATTTGTCGGAATTCAATAATTTTAAACTTGGTCCTCCTTATTGCTCATGACGCTAAGGCCACGTTCTACAGCCGCCGCGCTTGCAC
>DATACQ010000587.1:0-4496 GCA_036258955.1 Binatia bacterium | reverse complement strand
TTTCCTATTGATCTTCCGCCCCGGTTCAACGCTCACATCCGAAGAGAGCGTCAGGCGAAATCGTATACGGATGGCAACGAACAATCATCAAAGCGCGCGAGACGAGTCTTATTCGCAAAGAGTTGAGGGAGACAGGTTTTGATCTTGATTGGCCGGTTTTTCGTTATACGCTCATACCTATGTAACGTTAAATAGGAAGTGAAGACGAACCCGTAACCAAGACGCGCAAATATTGCATCCAGCTCCTCGGCCGAAAATACATAAAACAACATCAACACGTCCGGCTGCTTCTCAAGCTTGTAGCGGTTCGCGCTGTCGTTTTCCGCTTCGAGAATCAGCTCGAGGCGCTGGATGTTTCCGTAGCGCGCCCGGTAACTATCCCAATCCAGCTCCTGAAGCTCCTCGTAGCCCTCGAATTGGCTGATAATGCCATCGGCGTGAAAGGGTACAACCATCTTGCGGCTGATGTCGTCCCAACGCGCAATCTCGTCGGCGACAACCCGAGTCGCGCCACCAGCTCAGCGCGGCGTATGGCCGGAAGCAGATCGAGCACATCCAACGCCCGGCACAAGACCCAAACTGCCATGATATTGGTGTAGGATTCCCGGCGTGTTGAAGAACGCCATCCACTGGGTATCCACGCCTTAGCCGCGTCGTCCTTTTTTGTCTAAGCCGGATACGGGCACCGGCTCGTCACGTGCTGGTAATGATCACGCCGCAATCGTCGCAACGATAGCGGGCAGCCGAATTCCCGGCGCCCTTGACGTCTTCGAAGTCGTAACGCTTTTTACCTGATGCCTCGAAGCACTCAGGACAAAAACCTTCCCGCAGATCTTCGGTAGCAAGGGTCAGATGGCAGTGTCGGCAGCGCAGCTTTGGTTTCGATTCCGGCAGCAACTCCAGATTCGCATGGTTACATGATTTCATTGCGATACGCTCTTGCATGCTTTTGTTTTCTGCACAGCTCTTCCGTACCCGATCTCTGCAACGGCGCAATCAACAGCAGCGATGTCTTCTGAAAAGCTCTCCTGCCCAACGGCGAAAACACTACGTGCATTGATTGTCACTCGCAATTTCGCTCCAGGCTTGACGCTTTCAGCGTTTGAACAGTTTCGTGAAACGCGTAATGCACTCCGTTGTATGCAGTCCTTGCTTCTTCAACAACCGGCGCGACGTCAGGCGCGCCACAATTCGCGATAGCGGACCGCGGCAACTTGCTCGTAGGGCACCGGATGGGAAAGATGCCCCACTGACTGGGCGAAGCGGTTCATCCCGGCCACCGCTTCTTCGTAAATATACGGATCGTAAAAAGGCGTATCCCGTTCTACGACACGAGCAATCAGTCCGGCGGCCTCGGGCGGAAACTTGCGTCGCCCTACTTCGGCGGCCAATTCGGGATTGTCCCGTAGCGCTTTTTGCGCTTTGACGATGGCGCGCACCGCAGCCGCTATGCACTCGGGTTCGCGCTCAACAAAAGTCTGCGTCGTTGCCATACCCGCGAAAGTAAAATGTCTCACGTCTCCCGGATCATCACCACGGCGAACGTCGATGATGATTTTTCCCACGCCGCGGCTCACCGCCGTTTCCGCTCCCATTGCATTTGCCCAAAAACCGTCTATTTGGCCTGCCTCAAGAGCGCCCGCTGCAAACACGCCAAAAGACACTTCTCGCGACTTCGCGCCCGGCAGCTCGACGATTTCCAAGTCTTTTCCGGGCGTGATCGCAGCCCGCAACAGCATTTGCTTGAGCGCCAGGTCCGGTCCCGCGGCAGCGGTCAAACGTAGCCCTTTGAGCGCGTTAAGATCACCGCGTCTCGCAGGCAGATCGGCGCGCAGCACGAGCAGCCAAGGTGTGCCCTGTGACAACGCCACCGCAACTTTGACGCCGTGCCAATCGGGGAATTCGGTGAGAACATCGTGAACCGAACCGGCAATCATGGCATCGGCGCTGCCGTCGCGCAGCGCCTTCGTCGCTCCGAGCATCGCGACCAACTCGATGCTGGCATGTACTCCTTCAGCCCTGAAATAACCCAGTTCGTCGGCCGCCAGGGCCGGAAAACAGGTGTTGCTGACCAGATCAACGGCTGCAATGCGTAATCTCACAAGTTCCTCAACCCACGCGGTCTGAAAATGCTGCTGAATCTCGCAAGTTTTCGCTCATCGACTAAGTTTCGGTCTCACCGCGAAGTGTTCTCATGAGCTTATGTTCGCCCACAGAATAGGAAAGCAGCAGGGTACTTTGCGTGAGAAACACGGTCTAACTTGGCGACCTGGCGTTCTGTGCGGCTACGTTCCTGCTGCTGAAAGCGGCTTTGCGGTTAACCGAGAATCGAAGGGGTCGGGAGTCTTTGACCCGAGGACTCCCGACCCCCTAATCTTAGCTCCTCCCCAACCGCGATCTTCCCGCAAAGACGCTAAGCTCGCAAAGAAAGATCCTCCTTGTTTCTCAGAACCTCGGCGCCTTAGCGAGAGGCACTCCGATTTATTGGGTGCGGCTCTGCCGCTCTATGATCTTTGTGTCGAAACTCCTGTTCCTCTTTGCATGCGGTTTGCCGCTTCTTTGTAGCTAAATTTCGTCTACGCTTTAAGGTGTATGAAAATTCGACGCGTTGTGCTGAATCGTGTTGATGAACGCCAGCGCCAGCGGCCGGCCCGCCTTACGCGCGAGATCATCAAGATGAACAACCGCCTGGGCGCGAGGCCAAAAGTTGGGGTAACCCAATTGCGCATAAAGTTTGATCTCGGGCAAGCGCTGCGCGTAAATGATCGCGGCGCGCTGACTCACCATTTCGCCCGCCAGACTTTGCGCCAAGGGCAATCCCTGACCTGCGTTATTTCCTATGACGATGTAATCCACCCTCCGGTCGAGTTCCCCTAAGAGCCGGCGGATCGCGGGTAGTGACACCTCATCCCAGTTCGTCATCTCGAACTCCGCCTGCTGTGCGTTTAACCGATTGGGATACCCGGCGGCAACCTCAAAAACCCCGCTCCGCTGAACCAACCGCAGCCACGGCAATGGCGGTTCCGTGACAAACTCGCCTACTGTCACCTCATTATCGAGGATCAGAGCAAGAAAATTATCTTTAGTTAATTCAGCTAATTGCGCCGGAATCATCATCACTCCGTTGATCGAAGAACCGCTCGGCAGCCGATCACGAGACGCCGTCGTTCAGGGATTCCAAAGTTTGCCAACGGTCATAGCACAGCTCGAGTTCGCGCTTAACCGACTCCAGACGTTCCATCGTAGCCGTGATACTGTCGCTTGGCTGGCGGTAGAACTCCGCTTCCCCCATGCGCGCGTGAAGCTCGGTTTGCTCGTTTTCCAACTCTTCGATCCTGCTTGGAAGTCTCTCCAGTTCGCGCCGTTCCTTATACGTTAGCTTGCGCTTCAACGCGGTCAACGCGGCGTCTTCTTTCCTCGGTCCTGCCTCCTCTGCGCCGGTTCTCCCCGGGCGCGTGTTTACCGGCTCGGGAATCTCAGGTATCTGCCGCTGATACCGCTCCCAGTCATCATAGCCGCCGGCATACTCAACGAACTTCCCATCTCCTTCAAAAACCAGGGTGCTGGTCACGACATTATCGAGGAACGTACGATCATGACTCACCAGCAGCAGCGTCCCTTCGTATTCCGATAGCAGCTCCTCGAGCAGCTCCAACGTATCGACATCCAGATCATTGGTGGGCTCGTCGAGAACCATCATATTTGCCGAGCGCGTAAAGATTTTCGCCAGCAGCAAACGATTACGTTCACCGCCTGACAAAGCTTTAACCGGCGAATCGATCCGTTCTGGCGGGAACAAGAAGTCTTTCAGATATCCGACGACGTGGCGCCGCCGTCCTCTGACCAGAATGAAATTTGACTCGCTCATATTTTCCCGAACGGTTTTTTCCGAATCAAGCAAACAGCGATGCTGGTCGAAATACGTAACCTGGAGACGGGTTCCCAAAACCACTTCGCCACGACTCGGTTGTAGCTCGCCCAAAACGAGGCGCAACAACGTGCTTTTGCCCGAGCCATTGGGACCGATGATGCCCACCCGATCGCCTCGGAGAATGCGCGTGGATAGATCCCGGATGATCGGTTGCCCGTCGTAAGAAAAACTCACGCCACGCACGTCGACCACTAGACGCCCCGACAACGCCCCCGTATCCAGAGTGAAGTTTGCCTTCCCTTGCGCCTCGAGACGTTGCGCTTTCTCGTTGCGCATCGCCTGCAGCGCTCTTACCCTGCCCTCATTACGCGTGCGCCGGGCTTTGATACCGCGCCGGATCCAAACTTCTTCTTCAGCAAGCTTTTTATCGAATTTGACAGCCGCTCGGTCTTCGATCTCAAGCAGTTCATCCTTTTTACGTAGATAAAAGTCGAAGCCACCCGAAAAGGAGGTCAGCTTACCTCGGTCCAGTTCAACGATGCGGGTTGCGAGCCGGCGCACAAACGTTCGATCATGGGTAATGAACATGATGGCACCCTTGTAGCTGGCGAGATACTTTTCCAAC
>DATACQ010000586.1:0-4791 GCA_036258955.1 Binatia bacterium | reverse complement strand
ACGTAAGTGGAAATCAGCAAGCAGAAGAGAGCCGCGGTACCCAAGACGAAGTTAGCAAAGCCGCCGAGTTTGTCAGAAATCTCGTCCTCGCTTGGTTTCTTTAGTGGCTCACCCGCGCGAGTTTCTATGGGGTGAAGATCCGGGCGCGCGCCGGGCTCGGTGGAGCGCATGTTGCTTTCTACGACCGTTCCGGGCTCCAGCGCAGGATCCAAAGTCCAACGGCTTTCAACCGCCAGACGGTCGCCCTGGCGGGTCGTATGGAAAAGCACGCCTTCCCACCGTCCGTTCCGAACGAGCTCGGATTCGATCTCTTTCAGCGGTTTCGGGAAATCGGTTTGGAGAAGATCATGACTGACTTTGCCCAAGGCTTCCTCTTTCCTCCAGCCATAAAGCTTCTCAGCGCTATCGTTCCAAAATCTGATGAGCCCGTCTGTAGTGCGCGTGATAACGCTACGATTCTCGCGCTCATAATTATGTTCATCTTGGTGAAAACGGCTCATATTTCCTCCAGTACGTTTTTCGCTCTTGTCTTTGGCACCCGGAAGAAATTGAAAAGCTGGAAGGACTGTTGAAAAATCAGCGCTGGCGATGAATAGCCAGGATTGCCCCCTGCAGGATTGCCAAAACCGGCGCTCACAACGCAAGCTAGAAAACTGCCGATAGCGTGGGTCAAAGAGCTAGCCGGATGCGTTATCCCTGAGTTGCTTCAGCTACTGCAGCGGATGAGGTAAACTTGGACTTTAACACATCTGCGACAAATTCGGCGGCAACTTCCCTGCCTTCTGCATTCCAATGACTGCTTAAAGGATAATAGAGCATCCTGCCACTTTGGGCCGCAGATTCGAAAACAGAACTCAAGTTGATGAGTTCTATACGAAGATCTCGGGCCAGGTTTGATATGGCCCGTTCCACATTTGCCTTGGCGGCGATTTGTTCGGAGCGTATTTTACGCCAATTCCTCCCGCTCGCTTCAGTAGAATACTGGGCGTAAATATGCGCGGCGGAAGGAACAAACATGATTATGGGAATGATGTTGTTTCGTTCACAAAGGGTTTTGAAGTCGATCAGTATTTTTTTTAGTCGCCTTCCAGTGTCGGATGCCAATAACTCTTCACTAGATTCTGTAGTTAGCTTATCGATAAACAGCATTTTGTATTTGGCTTGTTTTCCTATCTCGACCATGACGACGTCAGGGTGAACCGCCGGATTCTGCCGATGCGTGTTCAGCTTATCGAGCAAGACCTGAGCCGTGGTGAACGCCACTTTCTGAATATAGTGAGACGTTTCCGCCAACACGCCGATGTATCTGCCGAAAAAAGTTTTTGTAACAACGGGAGTCCTGGCGTCGTAAAGTACCTCCAGACCCTCCTCCTTCCCCTCTTTCCACTCCAGATACTTTTCAATGTCGAACACGTCGTTCACTTCGTTAAAAGCGATGAGCGCAAACTTGGGATTGCGCTTAAGGCCGTATCTCTTTAAAACTTCCAGGTACTGAAATGGTCCGTACCCGCCCGTGCCGAGATTTCTCGTCTTTATGGCCGCTAGTTCTTCTATCCTGCCGGCAAAAGTGTCGGACAGATCGTTTCCTTCTTCAATAAAGCCGTCTCCGATAATCAACATGTCATCGGATCTCGTCGGGTCGCCGTTTCTAAACCCATCTTCGTCCGTTATCCATTCAATGGTCCTGGATTGCACTTGGATTCCGTACATCGGCGGATATTCATGCCCGAAAGCAGGGATCGTCATGCGCAGGTGCGGTTTCAGTTTATGCACCAGTTGATCGTCGGCAATGTATAGGTTGTGAAAGTAATGGTACCCGATCTGATCCAGACGCAGGCTGTTCCCAATGGCCGGAAAAACCTCAACTAAGCAAAAGACCAGAAACGAGAGCGCCGCAACGGCAGCAAAACCGTACAACGAGCCGAGTGGGGTTTTGATAACCAGTACCAGCAGCAAAGAGGCTGCCAGTAACGAGACTGTGGTAATCACGAGCATCCTGTCCCCTGCATCTAGATAAGCTTCCAACGGGGTCGTGCTTTTACCCGCCATAAGGATGTGACTCGTCGTACTCCGATACATGGTCTCGATAAGACTATGGCCGACTAGTCCGTACAAACCCCACGTTGCAAAGATCACCAGGAATAAAACACCGACGGCTTTTCCCGTGATGAGCGAGTCAAGCTTCCCGACCAGCCGTATGAAAGTTGCTTTGCGCGTGCTTTTGCCGGGAGGAGTTGCGCTGAAGATCGCCATGCCTTACAACCCGGCCACTAGCCCGGGTTCCTTTCGACCATCGGGATCCGCCTCCGAGAAACGGCAACCGCCGCGGCAGCCGAAAGGCAAGGCAGCCACAACCACAACAACTCAGAGAGTAGAACGAGGATACCGCCATACCAAAAGAACGCGGAAATACCGATCGGAGCAACTCTAATGGGCCGGAACGGTGCAAAGTAGCGGTTTTTCAACCACGGCCAGAAAAAAGCGATACCGGCACCACCATCCGTGAACGCATCAAGCACGCCATGGGAGGCTGTCGATAGCAGCAAGAAGATAAAGGCTCTTCCGAAACTCGTCTTTAACTTCTGATAGAAGCAGGCACCGATTAGAGCAACCGCCGTTGCGAACGCAAACGAGTGGCTGAAGCCGCGATGACCAAATTCGCTTTCGTGGGGAACGCCCGACCAGAAGGCAAGGACATCCAGATCGGGGAGAACAGAGCATAGGGCCCCGGCCAGAAGCAAACGTTGAGGAATGACATCAGCTCCCAAGCCTACCCTGATGGCGAGCGGCACCACGGGATGAGAAAAAACGGTTGGCATAACGGCTAAACAGCGCCAGCAGAGCGCTCGGGAGTCCGGCTAGAAAACTGGAGAACGCGGCAATCTGGCAGATGGACTCTACGTCCGCAGAGGCTGCTTGGCTGCGAAAAACAACGTCTCAGGCGTGAATTTCCGGACTGAGCCGCTTGTCGGCGGCCGCAAAGAACAGATCCTGCTCTGCCCGCAACTTGTCGCACAACCGTCCATCGGGCACGTCTACATCGTCGTAGGTGAGAACTTGATCCTTGCAAATATTTCTTTTTAGGCGGCAACCCTCGGCTAAACCCATCGGCAACAGGTTTTGGGCACGCGCGATGTCGGCGTTCTCGCACTGGCCGTAAGTCATATAGTACCCGATTCCATCGAGCACCTGGTCCGCCTTCAAGTCCGTCTTGGCCGTAGCAACAACTTCCACCTTGGGCGCATCGAGCGGCGATATAGCCGCATCATGGAAGAGGACGGCCCGAGCGATAGTATTCGGCACCTCGAAATGACACAGGTGATACGGAGTGTAAAAACAGTACAATGGTCCCGCCCCCAGTTTGTAGAGATTCAAGTAGTGTTGCTGGGTAGGATGGTCGTGAGTGCCCAAAACAAAGACTCCAGGATTCGGCATCGCGCCGACCACATAATCGACAATTCCGTTCCCTTGCATCAATAAATCCGGTGGATACCAACCTACGGCCTCCTGAATGGGCGTGCCAAAGGAGACCGTCGGTCCCAGCATGCCGCGTTTAGCCACCCGCATGCCGGTTGCATTGGCTACGATCGCCTGCTCGTATGAAATCTTGGTGCCGTCCGCAAAGGACGTAACCATGTTTGCAGTCTGCTGCCACTTACGGGCGAATTCTTGCTGGGTCGTAGGGTTACGGTATGGATCGTGAAGCCCTTTTATGTTCCCGCACAGGACCGGCTTGACGCCCAGACCTTTGACAAATCTGAAAAGGTTCATGATGACGCCGGGCTGATCGCCGTCGGTGTTGGTCAATACAACTCCGGCTCGATCCGCGTAAACCTTCAGTATGCAACCGACGGTCCCGTCGAGCTCAGCGTTCATGATGATCGTGTGTTTGCGATTCTCGATCGCCTTCAGAACGACGTTGGCGGCAAATTCTATCGAACCGGTCACCTCCAGAATCGCATCGATCCCGTCGGCTGCACACAAAAGCATCGGATCATCGGTTACAGCGTATTCCTCACGCTCCAACGCCGCTTCCAAACGGGCGACACTGTCAACTGCGGTGACGGATTTTGCCCCGGCTTCGGCGTAAATTTTTTTCGCCGCTTCAGGATGCCGATTCGATATAGCGACCAGTCTCATACCCGGTATCGAATTTAGGATTTGAAGCGCAATGCCGCGGGCCATAAAACCCGCCCCAACCATTGCGACCCGCACGGGATTTTTCTCCCGCTCCCTCTGTTCCAACGCTCGATCAACGATTATCATGTTCGATCTCTCCGATCAGTCCTCATAATTCGACCAGCCCTTGTCCTTGGCGGAGATCACTTCCACCGCGATGGGCCATGAAACGCCGAAGGCAGGATCGTCGTAGCGAATGCCTCGTTCATACTCCGGCGAGTAAAACTCCGAGACCTGGTAAAAAAGCTCCGTGTCATCGGCCAAAGTGATAAATCCTTGAGCGAAATTTCCCGGCAGATACAACATATTGTAATTGCCGGCCGATAACTCTACGCCGAACCAGTTTTTGAAAGTCGGCGAGTCCGGTCTCAAATCTATGATCACATCGAACACTGCACCCCGAACGCAACGAAAGAGTTTGGTCTCGGCACGGGGAGGAGTCTGGTAATGAAATCCGCGCA
The DNA here is from genome assembly GCA_036258955.1 of Binatia bacterium. Lineage (GTDB taxonomy): Bacteria > Desulfobacterota > Binatia > UBA9968 > UBA9968 > DATACQ01. Next base: position 151 of record DATACQ010000586.1, on the reverse strand, counting down.
ACGTGCCTTTTTTTCGGTTGGACAGAATGTTGGCCTGCACAAATTGTGAAGTGAGCCCGTGGGCTGCAAATTCTTTTTGGCACATCGCTCGCGCATTGAAACCCCGGTCGTCTTGCAGCTTTTCGATGCCGACAATGTATGCGCCTTTCAG
>DATACQ010000585.1:0-3768 GCA_036258955.1 Binatia bacterium | reverse complement strand
TACGGCCAAGGGCTTGCTCGGCTTGCTCGATCAGGTAGCCCCTGTTGCGGGCGACGAAGTAGTTTATGTTGAGCAAAGCCGCGATCGCGGCAACCGCGAGAAGCACCGCTACAGTGCCGGCGATGATCCATTTACGCATGTGGGTAATTATACAGCGGGCACGCTGATTGTTCGATACCGCTGATCTGCCGCACTGCACGGCGGGGATGAAGAGGAGGCAGAGTCAGTTGGCTTGACCGCGGAGGACGACCCCTGGAGTTTCGCTCAGATCATCGGAAACGCTTTAAGAGCATTGACCTGAGCGAACTCAAGGCTTGCACTGAATATCTCTCAATTCAATACGGCGGTGTTCCGCTGGCTTTCCTGCAGCAGCGCTACCCTCGAATGAGGCTGCCGAAGTGCGGCCCTTGCGGCTTCGACCCGAACTATCTCCACTGCCTCGGACTGTTGTTTGGCGCGATTTTCGAGCCGTTGATAGTCAATGATGCCCCGCAATGCGGGGTTAACCGCCGCGGCGGCATTCAAGGCGCGCCATAGCGCGACTTTCCCTTGAATTCCGAGAGCGATCGCATCAAGGCTTTCCAATAAAAACAACGGACCTCGATGATTATCGTCCAGCCGCAATTTTAGTTCCGTGAACTTTCCGGCAATCCAAGCGGCCGCTTTTCGCGGCCGCGTGTCGACGATCTGCAGGCCATTCATCAATACTCGGAGTTCGCCCCGATCGGCAGCAACTTCCGTCCGGAGCGTCGCGAAGAAGCGAGCCATCTGGGTGTCGGGGTAGATAACCTCGAGGTGCTTCAGCAGTTCCATAGCCGCCACCGATCCGGCCATGTGGTCTCGTAAATAGATTGCGACACGGTCGGTGGGCATAGAGTTACACTTCTTCTAAGCTCCGTTAGGTTTTAGCACAATTTTTATACATTCATCCTGCTTGTTGAGAAAGGTCTCATACCCCTTAGGCGCATCAACCAAACGCATGCGATGCGTAACAACAAAACTGGGATCGATTTCGCCGTTTTGAACCCGCTCAAGCAGCGGCTGGAAGTATCGCTGTACGTGAGTTTGGCCGGTCTTGATTGTAAGCGCCTTATTCATCAGAGCGCCGAGTGGCAGCTTATCGTCAAACCCGCCGTAGACGACGGGCACAGAGACAGTGCCGCCCTTTCGGCAAGCTAACACAGCCTGGCGAAATGCATGAGGCCGATCGGACTCGAGCATCATCGCCTGCTTGGCGCGATCGTAAGCGCCAATGACACCCGGGACATGGGCCTCCATGCCCACCGCATCGATACAAGAGTCCGGGCCCATTCCGCCCGTGTTTTCCATCAGAGTCTCGTAAACATCATGCTCTTCGTAGTTGATTGTTTCAGCGCCGCCGGTGGCTGCCATCGCAAGCCGCTCCGGGAATCGATCGATGGCCATGACCCGCTCAGCCCCGAGCATAAAAGCGCTGCGAATCGCAAACTGGCCCACCGGGCCGCAGCCCCACACCGCTACCGTATCTCCCGGCTCGATATTGCAGTTCTCCGCAGCCATGTACCCGGTTGGGAAGATGTCTGAAAGAAACAATACCTGCTCATCCGTCAAGCCTTCGGGGATCTTGAAAGCACCGACGTCCGCAAACGGGACGCGCGCATACTCGGCCTGCCCGCCGGCAAAGCCGCCGAGCATATGAGTGTAGCCGTACAGCCCCGCCGGCGAATGGCCGAACAGCTTCTGCGCAATCCAGGCATTAGGATTTGAATTATCGCAAAGTGAATACATCTGTTTCTCACAGAAAAAGCAGTGGCCACATGCGATGGGGAACGCCACTACGACCCGGTCCCCGCGCGTAAGGTTTTTGACATCTGGACCTACTTCCACCACCTCCCCCATGAACTCGTGGCCGAGAATATCTCCCTTTTCCATCGTGGGAACAAAGCCGTTATACAGGTGAAGATCGGAGCCACAAATCGCTGTACTGGTAATCTTAACCACCGCGTCCCGCCGGTTGATAATCTTCGGGTCGGGCACCTCTTCAACCCGGACGTCATGTTTGCCATACCAACAGTTCGCTTTCATCCGTCTCCTCCTTTACAAATGTGCCGATACGGCCGTTTCCACTCGCGGCACCGCTCGGTCATACTTCCATGACGTGCTCCGCGCCCGCCCCGCAGGCTGGCCTTCCGTGGTCAGTATTTCCCCCGCCTCCATGAGCTGCTTGAGTCGATGTAGGCTGTGATGGATTTCCTGATCTGGAGCGCGCCCCAACAACTTGGCTACCGCGACTCCGACGACACCCGCCGGTGGACGGTATTCGAGTTCTACTCTGAGAAACGTTCCGCGCCCGCCCCGCGCCGGGCGAAACTTCACCGAACCCGAATGCTCTACGTCGGAAGAGCCTTCGACGGAACGCCACGCGATCAGTTCGTTTGGTTGTTCCGCGGTTATTTCCGCGTCCCACTCCACTCGCTTTCCCGCCGGACCCTTGGCCACCCAATGAGAGCGCTTATCTCCCGTTATCTGAACAGTTTCGAGATAATCCATGAACCGTGGAAAGTTCTGAAAATCACGCCAATAACTGTAAAGCTCTTGGGGAGTGCGATTGATGATGATCGTCTGGTTCACCCGGCCGCCATCCTCCTTACCGTACTCCACTTTCGAATGTTCAAGGCTGCAGCGCACATCGAGCGCCGTGACGCCAGCGACAGCGGCCGTGGCGGCGGTCAGGCGCAACGGGCTGACACGGCGCTTCGCGAAAGCCATCCGGAGCAGAGCCAAGTCCATTAGGTCGCCCGCCACCCGCGCCCAAAGCCAACCGCCCGGTTGCGGGTTAGTAAGTATGCCGATGCCGCTTGCGAGTTCACGCAGACCGACGGCGCGCAGCACTAATCCGTTTCCGTTAGCGCCGATAAGTCTCGACAGGCCGCGCGGCGCTGCTATTGCCGCCAAACCCAACCCTATGCTGAACCAGCCTAAGCTCTCGGCCAAACGATCTTCGCTGAGATAGCTCCGCCAGTCCGAGCCCATGCCCGTGCGACCGCCTTCCACTAGTCGGCTGCCGCTGCCCCCGTCCCGGTGGCGACTCGGGCCAGCTCCGTATTCCTGCCCCTCGCTCGTGTGGCGCGGCATAATCTGCTCCCGTGCGGTATCCATCAATGCCTCCTTTGCAAAAAGCAAATTAAATTTTCAGAAACTATTTTGGTCGATGTTCCAGGCGAAAACTGGCTTCTCCCGGGCACGCCAGGGAGTGAGCAGCAGTCGTCTAATGAGTGAGAAGCTCCTAGTCGTACAAATTGCATCGCTTCGTAGCGACTAGACGCAATCACTGTGGAGCAAGAAAAATGCCACGGATGGATAGAGGCCGCGTAATTCTAAGTCCTGGGCAACCTGCTCTGAAGCGTCTGACAACAGAGTTTTGAAGCGAATGTAAGAAATCAGCGTTTGAAAGTGACCGCTTTCGGGACGCATCTGAGCCTGACCCACTCACTTGGGTTTGTAGCCAGAAAGTACGTCCGAGAGTGGGCCTTCAGGTTTTGAGCTTCCGCGAAGGCGCAGATCGCGCTGTGATCGGATGAGAGATGAAACTGCGGAGCGAGAAGTCACGTTGACGGAATACGAATCACGATCCGCAAGGCGGCGAGCGGGCTGCACGAACTCACTCGTCGGTTAGGAGCTCGGATGTTCTTTTTAGAGATCGAGCGTGTTGGCCGCGAAGAGCTGTTCGGGGGGCGGTTTGCTCTGAATCAGACCCTGACTGTACAGATAGCTCGTCAAACGCTCGAC
>DATACQ010000584.1:0-3957 GCA_036258955.1 Binatia bacterium | reverse complement strand
AAAGTGCGGGGGTCAGCCTGTCCGAACGGCCGCTCCGGCTGATCCGCCTGCGCCAGACAGGTCTGTACCTGGAAGTTCGTCGATTGAGTCCCTCGAGACGTTTTGAATGGATGAACGCTTGAGCTCACTGCTATAGCGCAGCACCGCAGCGCGCGGGGAGCACGCAATTTAGCCGCTTAGCGCTTTCCGCTTTTCGACACGGCTACGAGCCGGCAATGCATGTGTTTCTCTCCGAACTTCATCAGATAAGACACTAAACCACGAGCCTTGATCCTGGTAGTATGACTTATGCGGTCGTGGAGCTACTTCAAGATCGGCGTATTCATCATTAGCGCCTTTGCTGTTGCCGTGCTCGGCGTGATCGCCCTTGGTGTGGGCACAATCTTTCAGACACGGGTGCTTGCGGAGACCTATTTTGATGAATCGGTGCAGGGCCTCGATATCGGCTCGCCGGTTAAGTTTCGCGGCGTCCAGGTCGGCACCGTCGAGCAGATCACCCTCACCAGCGGAGAGTATGCGACCGGGCGGCGGTATGTCTTGGTGCGCGCGGGTTTGCAATCTTCGACGTTCAGAGATGCTTTCGTGGAAGTGGGCGGTCCGCGCTTCGCTGCAGAGATTGAGAGGGGTCTGCGGGTGCGGTTGGCGCCGCAGGGTCTGACTGGAGTTGTGTACCTGGAGGCAGATTATCTCGATCCCGCGCGTTACCCGCCTTTAGCGATTGACTGGCAGCCGGCGTATCCGTATATCCCCTCAGCCCGAAGCACCATTACCCGATTGACGGAGTCTGTGGACCGCATTCTGCGCAATGTCGAGAACGTCGATATTCAGCGCCTTACGGAAACCATGGAAAAGTCGCTCAGCACGATCACGAAATTCACGGAGGGCGTCCAACTCGAACAGATCGCGCCGCAGGTCAACGCGATCCTGGCGGAGGTTAGGGATACCAGTCGTGAACTAAGAAGTATCGTGGGCGGTCCGGAGATCAAAGCCGCGCTTACAGACGCATCCGCGGCCGCCACCAGCGCGCGGCGCATTTTTGTAGAGGCAGAAAAGCCTCTGAACGAGATCCTTGCCGACCTTCCTGAGACTTCTGAAAAAATTAAGAATTTGGCCGACAAGATGGATGCGGCGTCTGCGAACTTGCCTGAAACCGCGGCTCACTTGACCGAGACTCTGCGGCGACTGGAGCGCTTTATCGCAGAGCAACAAGACGACCTCGACGTCGTTGTGCAAAATCTCCGCGTAATAACCGAAAACGTGAAAGAGATCACAGAGGACGCAAAGAGTTATCCGGGCCAGATTCTTTTTGGTTCACCACCACCGCCGGCTAAGGCTTTCAGCCGATGAAGATGACGGTATGGAATCGTTTCATCCTCGGCTCGATCCTGACGCTTTCGCTCCCGGCATGTGTGAGTGTGAACATGGAGCGGGGGTATCCAGCCCGGCGCTATTTCGTGCTCGCCTTGAGCGGCACGCCCATGGGGGCGCCGGGGAATCCCAGTGGGGTTTTGAAGTTGCACCGCGTGCGGGTGTCCCCTCCTTACGACGGCAAAGGATTCGTTTATCGCCTTGGCCCGCAGGTTTTCGAGACGGACTTCTATCATCAATTTCTGGCAGCGCCTGGAGCGATGATCGGCGAGGAGTTGCTCGAAAGTTTGCAACGCTCCGAGTTGTTTCAATATGTCGTCAACTCTGCCAGCCCGGTGGAATCTACCCATCAGTTGGAGGCCACAGTGGACGCGCTCTACGGCGATTTCACGGAGGAAGGCACGGGCCAGGCTGTAGTGCGGATGTCATTTGTAATGAGCCGGGACGCCGCTCAGAATCCGGGAGTGGTTTTCCAAAAGAGCTATGAGAAAACTATGCGGCTTCAAGAACGCTCGCCCGAAGCGCTCGTGCAGGGATGGAATCGCGCATTGGGAGAAATCGTCAGCATGCTTATCCATGATTTAAGGCCGGCAAAATGAGCGGCGTGCTGGGATATTTGCAAGGCGGCAAAGTCGGGCTGCGTAGTGCCCGCAGGGCACGGCATGCCGTGCCCCCCTACTCTTTTTAAAAGCGTCCTCGATGCGCCAACACCCTGAGAACGGCCGACCCAAACTAACCTGGACGAATGCGGCACAGGTACGACCGATGCGGCAAAGAGCCGCTGATCGGATCCGCAACATCGGCGCCGATGAGGGTTCCTGGGTTTGCTCCCGTGGTGTCGTAGGGGCTGTAGCCGGGCAAGTCCAGCTCATTGCACGCTTGCCACCAGCCGTGCTGGACACACACGACGCCGCTCAAGATGTTCGGTGTCACCCGCGCTTTGACCTTGATGGCACCACGCGGCGTTTCGACGATCATCCATTGTTTGTTTTTGACGCCGTGACGAGCCGCGGTCTCGGGATGCAGGTCGGCGCTGGGCTCTGGAGACACCTTGCGCAAAGTCGCTAGCGCACGCTGTTGGCTATGAACGAAGCTTGTGAATTTGGCGTTGGTAAGGATCAGCGGATAATCCGCGGCGATGTCTGGTGTGCTCAGGGGACTCAATGCCGGCTCGACGTACTCGGGCAATGCAGGATAGCCGTGGGCCGCGAACTTTATCGAGTATAGCTCCACTCGCTTCGACGGCGTGGCGAAGCCGCGCGCCACCCCGTCCCTGTTTTGCTTTGCATACTTTTGGTAGGAAGGATCTAACGGGCGCGAAATCCCGCCGGGCGCGTTCTTCAACTGTTGCAGCGAGATTCCCGCCGGCGCCAGCTCGTATGCGTAAGCGGCTTCGATGTCGCCATCCCAAAATTCCCGCGCCATGCCCATCCGCTTAGCTAATTCGAAGACGATCCATGTGTCGGAGCGTCTTTCGTATAGCGGTTCGACCGCAGCGGGACGATACTGCAGATGAGTTTTGCCGGCGGGGCGATGCTCGAAAGCCGTAGTGACGTTCGCCATCTCGAGGAAACTCGTCGCGGGGAGTACATAATCGCAAAGCTCGGTCGTCGGCGTCATGAAGAGGTCGATGCCGACACCGAACTCCAACTTGCGCAACGCTTCGCGAGCGCGTCCCGCGTCGGCATTGGACATGACGGGATTGCAGCCGAAAGCGAGGAAGGCTTTAACGGGGTACGGCTGCTCGTCCAGAATGGCCGTAAAGATGTCATAAGCAGCGCAGTTTCCCGGCGATGCGGGCGGGCCCAACGGCTTTCGCTCACGGCCGATGCGCAGCGCGGCGGCCTGTTTGGTTAAAAACTCCTTGCCGCCGGCATCATGGGTCGGCACTTTGGGGAAAATTACATTGCCGCCCGGACGGTCGTAATCGCCCAAAAGAGCGTACAAAGCGGCGATGGCGCGGCTCGTTTGTGTGGCATTGGTATGTTGGCCAATGCCGTTCCACATGTACAGGCTCGCTGGGCGATGGTGCGCGAGCAAAAGCGCCGATTGCCACACCTTTTCCGCCGGGACCCGCGTAATGCAGACGGATTTCTCGGGCGAGAACCGCGCCGCGATCTCCCCTAACCGTTCAAAAACCGGCTTACAGAGAATCTCCTCGCCGTTTTTGCCCCTGAGCGAGCGCGCCCCGAACAAACCCGGTCGGACGTTATCGCGCTCATAGGCTCCGGTTATCGGATCGTAGAGAACGACAGCGCTTTGCTTTTCATCCCATGCCACAAAGCGATCAGCGCTGCCGGTTGTGACGAGATCCGCTTCCGTAATCAGCTGGCCGTTCTTGCTGTTCAGGAGTAACGGGCCATTCGTCCAATGCCGCGCGAAAGGCGCGTCGAACCAACTCTCTTCAATAAGGCAGTGAATCATTGCCAGCGCCAGCGCGCCATCGGTGCCCGGGCGTGGCTGCATCAGCAGGTCGGCATTCGCCCCGATGCCGATGCGACGCGGATCGATAACGACCGTTTTCATCCCTCTCGCGCGGCCTGCGACGATATCGTGGGCTAGAATGAGAGACGTGGAGCTTGGGTTGTG
>DATACQ010000583.1:0-1679 GCA_036258955.1 Binatia bacterium | reverse complement strand
ATGGGTTTGGTGTACTTGTAGCTGCCCTGGTAAAACCAGCATGTGCCTTCTGATGAACGTCTTCGAGAGAGCCGGATGAGGGAAATCCTCACGTCCGGTTCGATGAGGGGTGAGCGAGTCATGTTACACCATCGCTCGCTCACCTACTCTACCGGTTAGCGGAGAATCGAAGGGGTCGGGAGTCTTTGAGTCGAGGACTCCCGACCCCCTAATCTAACAAATCTTCGCAGTCCGACAGGAGCAGCAGAAAAGAATTTCTCGCACAAAGACGCTAAGCTCGCAAAGAAAGATCCTCTTTCAGAACCTTGGTCCTTTGCGCCTTCGAGAGCACTCCGATTTTGGTTGCGGCTCTGTCGCTCGAGGTCCTTCGCGGGTTCATGCTGAGAAATTTCTAGCCTGCACAAACAATCCATTCTCGCGGGTACGCATTCAATGATTCGCAGCCGTTTTGCTTGACAACCAGTGTTTCGCCGAACTGGAGACCCATTTTCTCGTCGTACGTGATCAGATTAGGCTGGATTACGATCACCATGTTTTCGCGGAAAACGAACTCCCTGGATTCGTGGCGCTTGCGCGACCTGGTCTGGAAAATCGGCGGATATTGATTGACTCCGTGGACGAGATCGTCATACGTGCTATAACCGCGTTGATGGATCACTTCAGCCGCTTCCTCGGCCTCAGTCGTGGTTGCACCTGCTCTGATCACCTTCGACAGAACGTGAAAAGCCTCCATCGCCGCATCATGCAGTTTCCGCCATTCGGGAGTCGGGCCTTCGCCAACGGAGAAGGTCCGATGTATCTGTCCGCTATAGCCTGAATAGGCGCCGCTGATTTCGGTGATCAAGCAATCGCCCGGTCGCAGCTTGCGGCTCGAATGGAACTGCGACGGCACGGGAAAATCGGGCTCGCGCATCGGCATGCTGCTCATGAAGTGAATGCCGGCATACCCGCCTTGTTTTAAGTAAACGGTCTCGATAATAGCCGGAATCTCGTCCTCGCGCATGCCGGCTTTGAGTTCCCGGGCGACGGCTTCGATGGATTGATCGGTCAGTTTCGAAGCAAAGCGAATGCGCTCAATTTCCTCAGGGCTTCTGACGGTCCGCATCATGCGCATCTTGCCGTTGAGATCGGCAAACGTCGCGCCTGGATAGGTTTCTCGCAAGTTGTTGTAAAGCTGGTAACCGATTGAGCCTGCCAATCCGATCCGTTTGTGTTCCAAGCCGCGCTCGCGAATTAACTGTTGCACGCTTCTGTTGGTATTGGGCCCCGCCCAGCGCACGTCTTTAATCCACGACATGACCTTGGCCATGGGAAAGTGATTGAAAAGTTGCATCAGAATAGCCGGCTCTTTTCCGGCTTGCATCAGCAGGTAAGCTTCGCGGCTGCTCGGCCAATCACTTAACCAGTAAATGTCCGAGGCGTAACGGCCGCTGCCGTAAAAGAGCATCGCGTCGACGCCTTCCTGCTCCATGAGCGCGTAAACGGCGCGGTGGCGCCGTTCGAGTTCCTCGTCGGAAAATGTCGGATAGTCCTGCCGCTGGCGCATGCGCAGCCTCCTTCAGTTGATGTACCTGCATTCTCTAACACCGATATGAGCGGCGGCGCAAACAGCGATTCGCGGGTGCGGCTAGCGGCGGAATGGGGCTGTACGAGCAACAGTCCAGTCCGTTTCGAGTTCC
>DATACQ010000582.1:0-4887 GCA_036258955.1 Binatia bacterium | reverse complement strand
GCGCGGTATCGGCCAGGCCTTTGCGGGCGCCGTGGGTAGAAATGAAATACTGGAGCACGGTCAAGCCTTCCCGAAAATTTGCCGTGATCGGCGTTTCGATGATTTCGCCGGAGGGCTTGGCCATCAAGCCGCGCATGCCGGCTAACTGGCGGATCTGCTGCGCGCTGCCACGGGCTCCCGAATCGGCCATCATGAAAATCGGGTTGAAGCTCGGCAGCGCGATCTCCTTGCCGGTTTCATCAGCGACTCTCTCGGTACCCAAATCGCGCAGCATTTCGTCGGCGATGCGGTCGGTGACTTCCGCCCATATATCGACCACCTTGTTGTAGCGTTCGCCGTCTGTAATCAGCCCGTTCTTGTATTGTTCCTCGATTTCGCGAACGTCCTCGTGGGCCCGCTTGAGCAACTCTTCTTTGCTCGGCGGGATCACCATGTCTTTGATCGAAATGGAAATTCCGGCCTTGGTAGCGTTCTCGTAACCGAGGTCTTTCAAACGGTCGGCGAGGATAACCGTCGCCTTATTACCGGCCAAGCGATAGCTGATGTCGATCAGATTGGCCAGCTCCTTCTTCTTCATGACCCGGTTGACTTCCTTGAACGGAATCATCGGCGGCACGATCTCGTAAAGCAAAACCCGCCCCACGGTCGTATCAACCCGTTCGCCATCGATGCGTACCGTAATCTGCGCCTGGAGGTCAACTTCACTCTGGTCGTAAGCGATTCTCACCTCCTTGGGACTGCTGAACAACCGCCCACTGCCTTTCATATGGAGCCGCTCGCGGGTCATGTAATAAAGACCGAGCACGATGTCCTGGGTTGGCACGATGATCGGCTTGCCGTTAGCCGGCGACAGGATGTTGTTCGTGGACATCATCAGCGCACGCGCTTCAACCTGCGCTTCTACGGAAAGCGGCACGTGCACTGCCATCTGGTCGCCGTCGAAGTCCGCGTTATACGCGGCGCAAACCAGCGGATGCAGCTGAATGGCTTTGCCCTCGATCAAGATCGGTTCGAAGGCCTGGATCCCGAGCCGGTGTAGAGTCGGCGCGCGGTTAAGCAAGACGGGATGTTCCCGAATGACTTCGTCGAGAATATCCCAGACTTCCGGACGCTCTTTCTCGACCATCTTTTTGGCGCTCTTGATCGTAGTGACGTGGCCGCGTTCTTCGAGCTTGTTGTAAATAAATGGCTTGAAGAGCTCCAAGGCCATCTTCTTCGGCAACCCGCACTGGTGCAAGCGCAGTTCAGGTCCGACGACAATGACGGATCGGCCGGAGTAATCGACCCGTTTGCCGAGCAGATTCTGGCGGAAACGGCCCGTCTTGCCTTTGAGCATATCGCTCAAGGATTTCAGCGGCCTGCGGTTCTGGCCGGTGATAGCCCGTCCCCGGCGGCCATTATCGAACAGCGCGTCCACGGACTCCTGGAGCATGCGCTTTTCGTTACGAATGATCATATCCGGCGCGTTCAGCTCCATCAGCCGTTTGAGCCGATTGTTGCGGTTGATGACGCGGCGGTAAAGATCGTTCAAATCGGAAGTCGCAAACCGGCCGCCGTCCAACGGCACTAAAGGCCGCAAATCCGGCGGAATGACCGGGATAACTTCCATCACCATCCATTCGGGGCGGTTGCCGGAATTCCGGAAGGCGTTAAGGACCTTCAGGCGCTTGGCCATTTTCTTGCGACGCACTTCGGAGTTGGCGTCGCGCATTTCCTGGTGTAGCTCTTCGGAGAGCTTGGCTACGTCCAGCTGCTTGAGGAGTTTACGGATCGCCTCCGCGCCCATTTCGGCGACGAACTTGCCGCCGTACTCCTCCATGGCCTTGCGGTAACGCGCGTCGGTCAACAACTCGCGCTGCTGCAGCGGCGTTTCGCCCGGATCGAGCACGATATACGACTCGAAGTAAAGAACTTTTTCGATGTCCTTGAGCGACATATCCAAGAGCGCCCCGATACGGCTCGGCAGGCTCTTGAGGAACCAGATATGCACTACCGGTGTCGCGAGCTCGATGTGGCCCATGCGCTCGCGGCGCACTTTGGACTGAATGACTTCCACGCCGCATTTTTCGCAGACCACCCCACGATGGCGCATACGTTTATACTTACCGCAATTGCACTCATAGTCCTTGGTGGGACCGAAAATCTTCGCGCAAAATAAGCCATCGCGCTCGGGTTTGAAGGTTCGATAATTGATGGTCTCGGGCTTCTTGACTTCACCATGGGACCAGGAGCGGATCTTCTCCGGCGAAGCGACGGAAACCTTAATAGCATTGAAACTCAACGGATTCTTCGGCTTTTCAAACAAGTTAAATAGATCTTCCATGCTAGCATCACCTCGATCTGCGCGGTCGGCCGCGCAGCGGTTAGCAGGCCGTGCGCCTGCACATGCGTTCAGCTACTCAGCGGGTCCTTCTATAAGCTATAAGAGACGATTCCTTGAGACTATTCCTCCACCAGGTCGATATCCAGTCCCAGGCTCTGCAGCTCTTTCACCATGACGTTGAAAGACTCCGGCAGCCCCGGTTCCAAAAGATTGTCGCCCTTGACGATGGCTTCATACATCCTGGTGCGGCCCACGACGTCGTCCGACTTTACTGTGAGCATCTCCTGCAACGTGTAAGCAGCGCCGTACGCTTCCAGCGCCCACACCTCCATTTCGCCGAGCCGCTGCCCGCCGAACTGCGCCTTGCCGCCCAGCGGCTGTTGGGTCACCAGCGAATAAGGGCCCGTTGAGCGCGCGTGGATCTTGTCATCGACCAGGTGATGCAGTTTCATGATGTACATGACTCCGACTGTCACTTTGCCGTCGAACGGCTGGCCGGTTTTGCCGTCGTACAACGTGACTTGTCCGGTGGCCGGCAAACCGGCTTTCCGGAGAAGGGTAAAAATCTCTTCCTCGGCAGCGCCGTCAAAGACAGACGAGGCCACGCGCACGCCGTCGCGATACTTCGAGGCGAGCTTTATGAGATCCCCATCTTTCACGCCGTCGATCAGCTCGCCGGCTTCTTTATTGTTGAGGTATTCCTTCAGACGCCGCTTGAGCGGCTCGCCGTCCTGCTGGCGATGCGCTTGCAACAAATCGTCGATCTGCTGCCCGAGGCTGCGCGCTGCCCAGCCCAAATGGGCTTCGAGAATCTGTCCGACATTCATGCGCGAAGGCACCCCGAGGGGATTTAGCACGACATCCACCGGAGTGCCATCTTCCAAATAGGGCATGTCTTCTTCGGGCAGGATACGCGAAATAACGCCCTTATTGCCGTGGCGCCCGGCCATCTTGTCGCCGACTTGCAACTTGCGCTTAATCGCGACGAAGACCTTGACCATCTTGATGACGCCTGGCGGAAGCTCGTCACCGCCCTTGAGTTTCTCGATTTTTCCCTCGAAAGTTTCCTTGATCAGCCTGACCTGCTGCGCGGTGCTGTCCACGATGCGGTGCAGCTCGGCTTCCACGGCATCCGACTCGACCCGAATTTCTCCCCAGTAGTTCATGGGCAGCTGATCGATGTCCTCCTCCGTAAGCTCCTGGCCCTTGTTGAGCAGGACTTTGCGGTTGTCGTCGGATAAGCGCACGGCCAAGCGTTTGCCGACAAGAAGTCGCTTGAGCCGTCTGAGCGCGCCTTCCTGAAGAATGCGAATCTCATCGTGCTGGTCCTTGCGCAGCCGAACCACTTCTTCGTCTTCGATGAGCTTGCTGCGCTCGTCCTTGCCCAAACCCTTCCGTGAAAAAATACGCACGTTGATCACCGTGCCTTCGACCCCCGGCGGAACCCGCAGCGAGGTATCGCGAACCTCGCCGGCCTTTTCCCCGAAAATCGCGCGCAAAAGCTTTTCTTCCGGCGAAAGTTGCGTCTCTCCTTTGGGGGTAATCTTGCCCACCAGAATGTCGCCCGACTTCACCTCCGCCCCGATGCGGATAATGCCGCTGTCGTCGAGATCCGTCAGCGCCTCGTCGCCAACATTCGGGATATCGCGGGTCACTTCTTCCGGCCCGAGCTTGGTGTCGCGCGAAACACACTCGAATTCCTCGATATGAATCGAGGTGTAAATGTCCTCCTTCACTACCCGTTCGCTGATCAGAATCGAGTCTTCGAAGTTGTAGCCGCCCCAGGGCATCAGCGCGACCAAGACGTTGCGCCCCAATGCGAGCTCGCCCATCTCGGTGGCGGGCCCGTCGGCCATAACATCCCCGGCCTTCACCTGATCGCCCACCACTACGATCGGCCGCTGGTTAATGCAGGTATTCTGGTTGGACCGCTGATATTTGACCAGATTGTAAATGTCGACCCCGGTGTCGCGCGCCCCCGAGGGCCGATCCGCCTTCACCACGATGCGCGTCGAATCGACGCTTTCAACCACCCCGTCGCGCTGCGCCACCACCGTCACCCCGGAGTCCCGCGCCACGGTTTTTTCCATGCCCGTGCCGACGAGCGGCGCCTCGGTGCGCAACAGCGGCACCGCCTGGCGCTGCATATTGGAGCCCATGAGAGCGCGGTTGGCGTCGTCGTTCTCCAGAAAGGGAATGAGCGAAGCCGCGACGCTGACCAGCTGATTGGGCGACACGTCCATGAAATTGACTTCTTCGGGGCGTGCCATCACGAACTCACCGCCCTTGCGCGCCGACACCAGATCCACAGTAAAAGCTCCGCGACCGTCGATCGGCGCATTGGCCTGCGCGATGACGTGATCTTCCTCCTCGAGAGCGGAAAGATAACGAATGCGATCGGTCACCCGTCCATTCTCGACTTCGCGATAGGGGGTCTCTATAAACCCATACTCATTGACTCTGGCGTAAGTGGTGAGCGACGCGATCAGGCCGATATTCGGCCCTTCCGGAGTCTCAATGGGACAGACGCGGCCGTAATGCGTCGGATGCACGTCGCGAACCTC
>DATACQ010000581.1:0-4892 GCA_036258955.1 Binatia bacterium | reverse complement strand
GCTAAAAAAACTGGAGGAAACCGGTTTTGTTCAGCGAACCTACAGCGCGTACGGCATCACTAAGTAAGCAACGCCGGTAACACCTGCGCGGGGTGGGGCGAGATTTAGGCCAGATCCGGATACTTCCGGGCGCGCCATCGCGTAAAAAAAACGCTTGAGAAGGTAAGCATGAACGCCTTAGCGGCGGCGTGTGCTGGTCCGCAACTTCGTTGACACAATCCGAGTCATTCCGGGGAAGCTGGCGATAGCTAGCGCGACCCGGAATCCAGGGAAATTCATGAACAAATTCTGAATTCCTGATTCCGCCGGATTGACTAAAACAAATTTCGCGGCGTGTTAAAGAGTTTCCGGACATTGATACTACCCGGGACACGGCAGCGCCTTACGGGAGCAGTGTAGTCGGTTTGGCCGGCAAGTACGGCTACGAGTCCATCGGATTGCCGGGCAGTCTATCTACACTTCGCTCTCAAGAATCTCAAATCCATCCAGACGGTCGATCAAATACAGGAGACCGTCCTCGGCACGGAAAACATCGTTGCTCTTAACGGTCCTTTGCCCGCGTCCTGGTTCGGGTACATAGTAGCCGAGCTCGACCGGGCTATACGGGTTACTGACATCAACGACCCGCAGGCCACCGCTGAACCAGGTTACGAACATCTTGTTATCATAGACCTGTTCGGCAGGTTGATGGGCCCCGTACTGATAGCCGGGGGCGATGCCTGCCGCCTCCGCGGGAGCATAGGTGGAAATTGGTATTGGTTGAGTTTCATCTGTGATGTCAACAACCCACATGAACGCGGGTGGTGTGGGCGCCAGTTTGCCGGCTTCCTCGTCGCAGACAATCATAACATCGCGATTCATGAGCTTCCATGGGATCGGCAGGGTCGTGTGAATTGGCGAGGGATACGAAGGCGACCAGTTAAAACCGCTGATGAATTTGGGCCGGCTCATATCCGCAATGTCGAGAATCACGAATCCACCATGCCAGTAGCTGACGTATAACCGATCGCCGCGCCTGATGGGGTGATGGCACTGGTGTGCGGTGCCTTCCCACGTGGGCAGTTCGCCGCCGCCGATCCACTGGCCCGGCTTCCACCAGCGGCCAACCTCTTCAGGGCGGGTGGGGTCCTCGAGGTCCAGAATCATCATGATGCGCCCGATGTAGTCCTCCAGATGGGGCGAAATATAGGCGTAGCGTCCGTCGAAGGTGAAGCGATGAACGCCACCCGAGGTTTGATAAAAGGCGATCTCTTTTGGCTCCTCGCGATTCGAAATATCGAAGACGCGTAACCCGGTCGGCTGCTTCTCTTTACTTCGATATCTTTCGATGTTGACAAGCATAATATCGCCGCTCACGCGGACTTTGTGCGAGTGAACACCCTGCGGGATTTCTATATGAGCGATGACTTTTGGATGCTTGGGATCTTTGATATTGAGAATGGAAGTGCCGTGAGGCGGGTCCATATGGCCGACGTAAGCATAGCCGTTCTCAACAACTACCTGGCCGCCCCCGACGAGATCCGTCCGGCCAACCTGTTTAATATTTTTCCTAATACCAAATTTAGGCAAATGTCCGTCAGCCATGAGTTGTCTCCCATACGGTCAAACACAATTCACTTCCTGCCAGTTCTTTTAAAGCTTCTTTCAAATAAGTCTCGTCAATATATTTCGCAGGAGTCGGCAGAGGCTCCTTGAACTGCCCCTGCTCGCTAAAGATACGAATAAGGGTATTAGTGCCCTCCGTACTGATACCTGCGTCGGGGTACCATAGGCGATTTGCGGTATAGTATTCCCATCCCTTACGCGCATGCTCCGGCTTCAGTTTCATTTCCTTCGCTAGGAACTCGATCGCCGGCTCCTTGTTTTCATAAATCCACCGCATTGCCAAAATCATGCTCTTGGCGAACCGGATCATGAGCGGCCGGTTGGCTTCGGCCCAGGAGCGTTTCACGGTCAGCGCTGTGAGTTGATAGTTGGGCAACACGTCTCGATACCAGCCGATTACATTGAAGCCGGCCTCTTCAGCGGCAAAATTCAGCGGTATGGCAAGCGGCGCGGCGGCAATCAGGCCGCTCGAAAGGGCTGCGAAGAGGTCGGCAGTCCCGCCGACGTTAACCAGTTTATAGTCGCGTGGGTATTCAAGTCCTTTCGACTTCAGCACCTGTCTCAAAGGAAAAGTGATCCCTGACGTTAAACTCTGGCCGCCGATCGTTGCTCCACGCAAATCTTCATAGCGCTTGTAGTTTTTTCCTCCCATAATGGCGTGGGAAAGGCCATTGATCACTCCCACGACCATTGCGAGATCAACGCCACGCTCGGTCACTTCCATCACGGCATCAGGAGTGGCGCCACCGACGTAAATCGAGCCTGCAACAAGCGCCTGGACTGTTGGAGGAGTCCCGCGCAACAGGACTACCTGTGCATCCAAACCCTGCTGCTCAAAGAATCCCCGCTTCCAGGCAACCCAAAGAGGCCCGTAGCCTAGAGTTTTACTCGACGCCCCGATCGGGAACTTCACTCTATCCTGAGCCAAACAGGGCAGTGCCGACAGGATTGAAGCCAGAACGACTACTATGGAAGAAAATACAAAACCTGATCTTCTCATGAGCAACCTCCCTCTCTAAGAGACGGAGACGAGATTGAACAGTTCAGCAAAAGAGCTTTAGCTCTGTCGCGGAACTAATCCCGCCGCCGAAAAAGATTATGGGCAAGTAGATCAGAAAAACAGAACTCTGATCGCTAGCTATCGTTTCTGCAGTTGATCGAGGAATCCGGAGCGGCGAATCTCCTCCACAACCGTGGAATCCCAGAACTCCTTTTCGGTGAATTGTTTCGCCCGCGGATCATCGAGGGCAGCCATGTCGAGATGAAAACGGATAGAGTCCGGGTGCGCGCGCAGGTCCTTCTCCAGCCGGCGCGTTGTCTCGTCGTACAGATAGCCCATCGTGGCCGCGTCTGAGTTCTGAAAATATTTCTGCAAAACCTTCAGGCTTTCGCTCTTGTTGTGAAGCATGTAATGAATGCCTTCCATGTAACCTTTAAGAAAGTTGATCACGAGTTTACGATTTTGTTTAAGTAGCGCCGCGGTCGTGTTGATGCCGCCGCCAGGACTTGGCACGTCGAATTTGGACAGAACTTTCAGGCCCTCGTTGGTCGCTAAAAGGTCCAGGGGTGGGAACAACATAGTGCCGTGAATGACACCCGCCTTCAGCGCGGAGAGCCGACCCCCTTCGCCGCCGCCTATGGACAGAAATTTGACATCCTCGTTCGGATTGAGGCCGTGGTCGCGCAGGAGCTTCGCTAGTCGAATGTAGCTAGCATCGCGTCCGCGAGAGATTCCCAGAATTTTTCCTTTCAAGTCTTGTACGGATTGTATGCTCTGTTGGGTCACGAGAGAGGAGCCGAGGTTATTCATCGTGACACCGAGGCGCACCACGGGGATGCCCTGGAGCTGCGCGGTCGTCACGCCCGTATCGGAGCCGAACAGGAACTGGACGCTCTGGCCAAGCAACGCCGGAACGGCGCGCGCTCCGCCGCTCACCAAGATCGGTTCCACTTC
This sequence comes from Binatia bacterium, assembly GCA_036258955.1. Classification (GTDB taxonomy): domain Bacteria; phylum Desulfobacterota; class Binatia; order UBA9968; family UBA9968; genus DATACQ01. The sequence goes on along the minus strand of DATACQ010000581.1, from coordinate 1,333 downwards.
CAGGCCGTATTTCTGCCAGATCTTCTTTTCGGCGGTGATCCAGGATGGCGTCGATCCAGGCGCCACGGCAGGGTAAGCAGCGCGGAGCTTTTCGAGTTTTTCCGCGGTATAAGCCGGAAAAGCCCCGGAGGTGACGCTAAACGCCAAAAGAATCCATAGTGTGAGGGTTAGAGCCTTTGTGTCCGACCGCTTTCTAACTTCATCGCCCTGAGCGAGAGCAAAAAGGCGAGGCCGGGCACGAGTTCTACCGGATGCCTTGATTTGTCTCTCTCGCGCAGAGAGAGAATGCAATTCATTTACTTGGTAAGGCCGCGAGATCATTCGTAGACCCACTCCCGCCCCTAAAACCACCGTCCCGTCAGAAAATGATTGATGTTTCGCTCGACCATCCGGGTCTTGCCGAGCGCGGCATAGGCGCCGCTTAACATATGCGTCGCGACTTCATCGCGACTTTTACGGCCTGATTTGATCGCCTCGAGATTACCATAAAAATCTTCCAAATAATCATGCATCTTTCTGAAATAGGTGCGTCCGGCCTGCTCACTTTCGACGGCAGGTCCATGACCCGGCACGAGTTGTTTGTACTGGCTCTGGAAGAGAGGTTTCAGAGCGGCAAGCCAGTTCGGGATGTTGGCGAAAAAGGTCACCGGATGGACTTCGGTATAAAGTAAATCACCAGCAATGAGAATCTCTCCTTCCTCAAAGTACACCGTCGTGTCGCCTTTGCTGTGACTGTGACCCTTTTCGGCGCAGTATTCGAGGCGCAGGGTGGCACCGGGAATACTGACGGTCGTCTGGTCGGTGAAGACAAAGTCAGGAAGGGTCAAGCTCAACGCCGGAAAACGGTCGTATAGTTCCGGCACGGGCTTCATCATGCGATCGAAGTCAGCTCCGCCGTCGTCGCGCATCGCACCCACACATCCGGCGCTCGCCACGATCGGCACACCGCGCTGCCGAAAATAAAAATTCGCGGACGTATGATCGAAATGTTCGTGCGTGTTGACCAGATACTTGATTTCGGAACAGCCGGTGAGCTTCAGCGCCTCCTCGATTTCGTCGATGCGGCGAATGTCGGCATCGACGAGGACTGCCGAGCCCGCCTCGCCTTTGATAATTGCAAAGTTCGTGGCGCCTTCAGGGCCGATGATCACGTAAGCGGATTGGCCGGCCCGGTAGATCGTCGATTCCATCGGCTCTGGGGATATCCGATTGAAGCTTTGGTTGCAAGTCAGTTTGCCGGACCGGGTCTATTTGTCTGATAGCGCGCATTATCTATGGTGTGAAAGTCAGATGAGCAAGTCTCTCCGGTCACGGCCAATAGATTCCTGCCTTG
>DATACQ010000580.1:0-3042 GCA_036258955.1 Binatia bacterium | reverse complement strand
CCATGAAACGGGAATCGCGAATCTTTTCCGGAGCCGCCACAGGGATCCCAAGCCGCTCTGCCGTGTTACGCACCGGCGATCGGGCATTTTCTTGGCCTCGGCCAGCCGGGCGGTCCGGTTGCGTGACGACTCCGACCACCCGGTCCGGTCCCTCGTAAAGCTTTTCCAACGTGACTGCCGCGACGGCGGGCGTTCCCATAAAAACAATTGGCCAACTCGAGGACGACATGGCGAAAATAGGTCGGCAGTGTTCCTAGGAAGCAAGCCAGAAAACTAGCCGCGGATGCGTGGCACCGCGCGGCGGGCTACCAAGCACGTTCGGCCGTGGTTTGACATGCACACCCCACTGGTAGAACGCCGGGACGGCCGCAGGCGTGTAAGTTCAGGAGGTCGACCGATAGTTTGATACGTAAACCACCGGGAACGGAGGCATACAAGTGCCGAGAAACCAGGGCAAATTAGTACTCGACGTCCAATTTTAGGCCGCCCTCTGCTCGTCCGACCAGCCCGTGCAAGTCCGCCTTATGAACAACCGTGTTAAATCAAGACCCGCGGACTTTCTGCTTCAGGTGTTGTCCCGCTGCGCAGCATCTTCCTGCGTCTTCGGTTGTACAGGTCGCGTTTCAGCCGGCTGATGCGGTCAATGAAAAGTTTCCCATCCAGGTGATCGATTTCGTGCTGGAAGGCCACCGCGAGCAACCCCTCGGCTGCGATTTTTACCTCTTTTTCGTTCTCATCCAATGCAATCAGTTCCACCTTCGCTGCCCGCTTCACTTCGGCGGTGAAGTCAATGACGCTGAGACAGCCCTCCTCCCAGACGACTTCGCCTTCGGCACGGGTAATGATCGGATTAATAAGCCTGTAAACCTCCTTGTGGGGGTTTTCGTGGTCGACATCGAGTACGATGATGCGTTCAGACACGCCAACCTGGGGAGCCGCAAGGCCCACCCCCGGGGCGGCATACATCGTGTCGAGCATGTCCGCAATGAGCTTTGCCGTCTCGCCTGTGATGTTTCTAACCGGCGTGGCCACCTGGCTCAACACCGGATCGGGATATTTTCGGATCTCTAAAATCGCCATAATCCAACAAAATTCATAACATACTGTAGGGATCCACATCAATGTGAAGGCGGCTTGAAGTCGAACGCGGGAAAAGCCCGCGGGCTTGGCCGGCAAACTGTAAGAGCACGGCACTGTGGCTCCCCTTCAATAAGAGCTGCCAGCGATAGCGGTTGCGCAACCGCAGGATGGGCGCGGGTGCTGGTCCCATTACCTCGATCTGCTCGCGCCATCTCGTATTGCTGGTGAGTTTTGCGCGCAGGGCTTCGGCGAGCCTCTTGGCCTTGGCTTCAACTTCATCAGAGTCGGGCCCGTCGATTCTGAGACTGACGAGGCGGCCGAACGGCGGATAATTGAGCGCCCGACGAAATTTAACTTCTTCCGAAAAGAATCCCCGATAATCGTGCTGGAGCAAGTAACGCATAGCGTAATGCTCGGGGGCGTAGGTTTGCACGATCACGCGGCCGGCATCGTCACCGCGGCCGCAGCGTCCGGCCACTTGGCTGATCAATTGAAAAGTTCTTTCAGCGGCGCGGAAGTCCGGCATGTGGAGCGCCATATCCGCCAGCAACGCTCCGACCAAGGTGACGCCGCCTACATCATGGCCTTTGGTGATCATCTGCGTGCCGACCAAAATGTCTATGTCGCCTTTCTCCCAGCTTCGAATCAATGATTCGTGGGAACCGCGTTTGCTCGTGGTATCGCGGTCCATGCGCGCGATGCGCGCGGCCGGTACTATTTCGCGCAGCGCTTCCTCAATCTGTTCAGTGCCCGAGCCGACTCCGGCGAGGTCACGGCCGTCACACGCCGGACAAAGCTCCGGCACAGGCCGGCGATAGTTGCAATGATGGCAACGCAAGCTGCGGCGGCGCAAGTGCAATGTCAAAGTTACACTGCAGTGAACGCAGCGTAAAATATAGCCACACAGCCGGCACAGCAAAAAATGAGCGAAGCCGCGGCGGTTGAGAAAGATCAAACTCTGGCGTGAATTGCGGAAATTTTCAGCGAGCGCGTCAGCCAACTCTGGAGAAATGAGCCGGTGTGTGCCGGAATTTTGAGCGGCCTCGCGTCTCGCCAGCGCTCGGAGATCGATCAACTCGATGTTTGGCAGCGGCCGCGACTGCACCCGCTCTAGTATTTCCAACAGGCGGTAACGCCCTTGGCGGCAGTTCTCGTAGCTTTCCACGGCCGGCGTAGCGGAGCCGAGAATCACCGGACAGTTAAGGTACTTGCCCCTGACGACTGCAACGTCGCGGCCGTTGTAGCGCAATCCCTCCTCCTGTTTGTACGAGGGATCATGCTCTTCATCGACGACGATTAGACCGAGCTTCGGTAAGGGAGCGAACACGGCAGAGCGCGCGCCAACCACAACGTCAACCTCGCCGCGCGCGATGCGCCACCACTGGAACCAGCGTTCGCTGACACTCAGTCCGCTATGCAGGATGCCGATGCGTCCGGGGAAACGCGCGTTCAGACGATCGATCAACTGAGGGGTCAAAGAAATCTCCGGAATCAAGATGAGACTCTGCTGGCCAGATCGACGGGCCTGTTCCATCGCGCGAAAGTACACCTCGGTTTTGCCACTGCCGGTCACGCCGTGGAGTAGAAAAACCTCGAAACCGCCGGCCTGGCGCCGCGCCTCGATCGCGCTCAGAGCGGACTCTTGGGCTGGGGTAAGAACAAAAGGGGCCTGATCAAGCACCGGCGCGGCTGCTTTCGGCTCGGAGCCGGCGCGTCTTGGCCGGTGACCGGGGAACCGTTCACGAATCGCGATCACACCGCGAGAACGAAGTCGCTCGAGAGCGTGCTCGAGACTTTTTGCGCACGTTTGTTGCGTCAAGTTTTTGAGGTTGATACCGCGTCGGCTTTGACGCAGTAGTTGTGTGATTTCCCGTTCCAGCGGATCGTCTGCGTCTGCGTCCTCTTGCAGCAAAACAACCGTGCGGCGGCTTTCGCGCCGCAGAGTCGGAGGCAATATCACCG
>DATACQ010000579.1:0-3859 GCA_036258955.1 Binatia bacterium | reverse complement strand
CCCAATCAGAACCTCGCCGCCGCCTATGCGGTTTCCCTGCTGATCATCACCATGATCTTCGTTTATTTCTATCGCCGGCTGACGGAGCGTTCCGAGCGCTACGTCACCGTGTCCGGACGGGGCTACCGCCCGACGATTATCGACTTGGGAAGGTGGCGCTACGCGGCATCGGCGTTGGCCGGGGCGATCCTTCTGCTTATCGTCGTTTTGCCGTTTTTGGTTGTGATCTACGTTTCTTTTATCACTTACGTCCATGTGCCGGGCGTGAGAACGTTGGAGCTTTTGACGTTGGAAAACTATACCGCGAACCTGAGCGACACGCGCACGTTCCGCGCTCTCAGGAACAGCCTGCTGCTCGCCGTAGGCGGCGCGACGTTGTGCATGCTGATCGCGGCGCTTACCGCCTGGGTTACCACCAAAAGCAAAGCAGCCGGTCGTGGCATTATCGAAGCGCTGACGTTTATCCCCTGGGCGTTTCCGGGTACCGCGCTGGCCATCGGCCTGTTGTGGACCTATGTCTACATGCCTCTGCCGGTTTACGGTACGCTATGGATTTTGCTGATCGGTTACATCACACGATTTTTACCCTACGGACTGCGCACGATGACCAGCACCATCGTGCAATTGCACGATGATCTGCAACAGGCGTCGATGGTTTGCGGTGCCAGTTTCCTGGCGACGTTCCGGCGCATCTTGCTGCCGCTGCTGCGGCCCGGTTTCATCGCGGGTTGGATCATTCTGGCGACCATCTACCTGCGCGAGTTCAGCATGTCGGTATTTCTCTACTCGCCGGGCTCAGAACCTTTAGGCCCCTTGCTCTATCACTTTTACGTTGACGGCAATCTCGGCCCCATGTGCTCGCTGGCGCTGATCGTCAGCGTCATCTGTATCGGCCTGATCGTAATGGCGCGCCGCATCGGCCATGTCGGCTCCGAACTCTGAAGAAAACCAACCGCAAAGAACGCCCAGGACGCAAAAAAAACACCGCGAATTGATTTCATGAGCTTACGCTCGCGACGGACAGATGAGATAGTCCGGTTATCTATGCTCGTCCGAGGAGTACGCCTCCTCGCTCGTGGCTCGACATGAGGAATCGGAATATCTCGCGCAAAGCATGTCTGAGCAAGGCCGAAGGGACGCAAAGGCGAAAAGGAAAAAATTGAAAATTCCGAAACATGGCGTCTTGGCGACTTAGCGCGAGCAATATCCGAATCCGAGAATTTCTCAACGAGACCATTTGCGCGTCCGGGCAAATTCTGAACTGTAGTAATATAAAGATAATTTTCAGATTGATAGATTCATCGCAAAGAACTCAAAAAACGCAACGTAGGGTGCGCTTGCGCACCGCAGTGGGAAGGCTGTTTTTATGGAAGCGCAGATAGCCAAGAAGCTAATCGAAAAGAATCTCCACTACGATGAGGTGAAGCGCCTGCTGGTAAAACTTGTGCAGCACCCCAGCCCGCAGACCGAGAAATTGGAGTCGGAACCCCAAGTGCGCGCGTTGATTACAGACGTGATCAAACCCGAACTAGAGCAGGCCGGCCTGCATCCCGCATTGGACAAGATCGGCAACCTCGTACTGCATATCAAAGGGCGCGAGCCCACTGGCCGGCTCATCCTAGTTGGCTACGCCATGAACGCGGCGCCGAGCACCATGCCCAATCCCTATTCGGGAGAGATTGTCGATGGCGCCAAGTACAAGGTGGACGGCGAATGCGTTTGGGGCCGTGGGGCGTGCGAACAAAAAGGCAGCCTGGCGGCTATGATGGCGGCGTTGCGTTTCGTCGGTGCCACGAAAGCGGATTTGCCAAGCGATTTGTATTTTTTGGTCAGCACCGCGGGCGAGACCGGGCGTCATGATTCGCTTGCGCATGTGTTGGACTACGACTCGGTAGATGCAGACTGGTGTATTATCGACGGGCCGCCGGAGATTCAACTCGGCAACAAGGGCCGGGTTGACGTGCTGGTGACCGTAAGAGGGAAGCAGGCGCATAGCAGCCGACCTTGGGAGGGAGTTAATGCCATTGACGGAGCGATGAAGGTCCTGCAAAAACTGCAACCGCTGACGCCTTACCCCGAATCGCGAAACCACGCTGAGCTTGGCAACGTCAGTTTAACTTCCAACGCGATCGAGAGTTTTCCGAAGGCGACTCACACCATTCAAAGCGAATGCCGCATCATGTTCGACCGCCGTCTCCTGCCGGGGGACGATCCCTCGAAGGCCGTTCAGCAGATGAGAGACACCATCGGAAGAATCGATCCATTCGAGGTGAAGATCGAACCGCGGGACTTCATGTATCCCAGCGAGGTGAGCAAAGAGGCTGACATCGTGCAGGCATTGGAGCAGGGGATAAGGACGATGCTGGGGTATGAGCCGCAGTTTAGTTATTCTACGGCCGCGAACGATACAGGCCTATTCAACTTTCGCGGCATTCAGGCGATCAACTACGGCGCCCGGGATATCCGCTTCCAGCACACCGACCACGACTTGGTGTCGCTCAATAATGTTTTCAACGCCGCCAAGGTCTTCGGGTTTCTGGCGCTGCATCGGTAGATGCGCGCTGCGCGCCTGTTCAAAGTTCAAGAGTTCAAAGTTCAACGTATCGCGCCTGTGGCGCCAAACTCCGATCGGAGTGGGGCGGTGACCTTGAACCTTGAACTTTGAACCTTGAACGACATCAGCGGCTTTCCAAGTTTCTGAGTTGCCGCAAAAAATACTCCCAGAGATTGATCATCGCGTCGGGGCGGTAAATTCGTCTCCGCTTGAGGAGCGCTTCGGCATCGGTGGCCCACGAGAAAGCCCCGAGAGACGCGGCAGTGACTTGTGTCTTGGCGCTGTGCTCTAGCAAGACGGCACGGATACATGCCTCCTCGATCGATGTGCCGGCGACTACGATGCCGTGGTTGCGCAGCAGCACGATCTTGTGCTCGCCAAGGAGTCTTGCCACGGCCGTGCCTTGTTCAGCTGTGACAATCAAGTCGGACGATTCCTCGAACTTGTTCAGCGCGGGCGGATAAAACGCGCAGCTTAAGTTAGTAATGGGCAAAAGCCGGTGTTCGGATGAGGCGATGATTGTCGAGTACGTGGGATGCGTATGAATGACAGAACGAATTTCTGGATTCGTTCGATAGACCTCGCTATGGATCGGGAACTCATTGTGGCGCTTGCGCCTGCCCGAGATCACATTTCCTTCGAAATCGATGAGTACAAGATCGTCCTCGGTGGTCTCCTCAAGCCCTATACCGGAGCCTTTGATCCAGTATTGTCCCGGCGTTTCCGTCAGCGCCGAGGCATGACCATAAATCATGTCGTTGTGCCCTTGCATCGCGAGGATGCGGCAAGCTAGAGCGAGTTTCTCCTGAATCGTCATGGGTGTCCTTCCGCAATCATTTCCAGAACAATATGAACGACGGTGCGGCGGTGTCAACGAGTTGCGGGCTGCGTGCAAGCAAATGTTCCCAGAGTTTTTTCCGTTGGCTGTAGCCAGCAAATCACCCGAGTTTCCGATTAAGGATTTCTCCCGCAAGACACAGAGACGCCAAGGAAGAGAAATCTTCTACGAGTGTGTTTAGGGAACCGGAAACGGCTTTGAACCTGAACCCGGATCTTGAAATGGTTCAGGACCCGATCAACGAGAGTCAGTGCCGAATCTCTGATTCTGACAATCCAGAAATCTCGACGACCTTGCGCGGCGAAGTCTTGCCGCGGACGATTCGAGCGCATCGGGGCACGCCAAGCGCGTTGGCCAGGATTTTCTCCACCGCTGCGTTCGCCTTCCCACCTTCGGCCGGCGCGGTCACTGTGATCTTTAGAGTGTCACCCAACCATCCCGCGATGGAATCCCGGGAAGAACCCGGC
>DATACQ010000578.1:0-3264 GCA_036258955.1 Binatia bacterium | reverse complement strand
TGAGCCCCGCGATCCGGTCAAAACTCTCAGTCACGCGCTCGCGTAGAGCGGCATCTTCAGCAGCTTTCGCGCACAAAAACTCGCAAGCCGCAACCGCTTTCGATAACTCGTGGCAAAACAAAAGCGCGTCTACGCCGGCATGGATGCTTCTCCAGGCGGATTCTTCCACGCTATAGCGCTGGCTGATCGCGTGCATCTCCATGTCATCGCTGAAGACCACGCCAGGGTAACCGAATTGCCGGCGCAAGAGATCCGTCACGATTCTTTTTGAGAGGGTCGCCGGCCATTGAGGGTCGAGAGCCGGATAAAGCACGTGCGCGGTCATGAGCGCCTCGATACGGCGGCAGGCGGCGGCGAACGATGGCAGCTCGATGGTTTGCAGCGATTCCAGTGTCTTGCTGATGATGGGGAGCTCGAAATGTGAGTCTTTGTCCGCGGCACCGTGACCTGGGAAATGTTTGCCGCACGGGACGATCCCGGCATCGCGAAGCCCGTCGCTCCAGCGAGCGCTCAACGCTACGACTGCGCCCGGATCAGCGGCGAACGCGCGATTGCCAATGACCGGGCAACCGGGATTAGAGTTCACGTCGAGTACCGGAGCAAAGTTGAGGTTGATTCCCGCCAGCGCCAGTTCAACTCCGATAGCCTGGCCGGCTCGGTAGGCCAGCAAGGAATCATTCGCCCGGCCAACCAGGCCTGCGGGCGGAAAATGCGTGAACGGTACCGGTAAGCGGTGCACCCGGCCGCCTTCCTGATCGATGGCGATGAAAGGAGGAAGTGCATCGGCCATCCCCCAGAGGTCGCGGCATAAGGAAACGATTTGCCCCGGCTCGCAACAGTTGCGTTGGAACAGAACGAAACCACCGAAGCCATACTCTTCGCAACAGAGCCGTTCCTCGGCGGTAAGGGATTCACCTTGAACCCCAACCATGAACAACTGGCCGATTTTCCGCCTCAGTTGGTTTTCCATTAAAACACAGTATAGCGGCTATTCCCGTTCAGTTGTCAAAATTGATGCTGTTTCAGTTGGTGCCAAATCACATGCGCGCGACCTTGAACCCGTTCGGCGAGCTCAGGGCAGGCTTTTGAACTTTGAACCGCGCGGTCGCGCGTTGAACGGCGCCCTATGGGCGTCGCTACCTAGACAATTTTCGCTCCAAAGTGTAATTTTCGGCTTACATGGCCAAGGGGAAGTACATCGTCGTCGAGGGGCCCATCGGCGTCGGTAAGAGCAGCTTGGCGCGTATTCTTGCCACGGAGTTCCGTGCCCGCCCGGTCTTCGAGCAGGTAGAAGAAAACCCGTTTCTGCCCAAGTTTTACAAGGCGCGTGAAACCTACGCCTTTCAGAACCAGACTTTTTTCCTGTTGAACCGCTATCATCAGCAGTTGGAGCTGAGCCAGCTCGATCTCTTCAATCACAACACCGTCGCCGATTACCTGTTTGCTAAAGATAATATATTTGCGGCGCTGACCCTGAGCCCGGAGGAGTTAAAGCTTTACCAGCAGATTTATGCTTTACTGAATAAACGGGTGCCGAAGCCCGACCTGGTTGTGTACTTGCAGGCGCGGCCGGAGGTGCTTTACAAGCGGGTGAAAAAAAGGGATAAGAGCTACGAACGCGGCCTTACCTTCGAATACCTGGCGGAAGTGGCCCAGGCATACAACCGGTTTTTCTTTAATTACGACGAAACGCCGCTGTTGGTGGTCAACACTTCCGATATTGATTTCGTTGCAAGCAGCAAGCAACTGGCTGACTTGATCAAAGAGATCAATAGGATGGGTTCGGGGACGCAACATTATATACCGCTTGGATCCAAGTAGCTCGGACCGAGACGGATGGCAGAGCCGGTTTTCTGAGGAAGAGCAGTCGTTCTTCCGGCCGTTGATCGCCTTCCGGTTAAGTCCGGGAGGCTTTTTTATTTGGAGGGTCAATGGCAGACAAGATGACCGTGCCGGAGATTGTTAAAAAGAAGCGGGGCGGCGATAAGATCACGTGCTTGACCGCCTATGACTACTCTTTCGCGCGTATCCTCGACGAAGCGGGAGTGGACATCCTGCTGGTAGGGGATTCCCTGGGCTGCGTTATTCAAGGGCACCCGAACACGCTGCCCGTCACCATGGAGGAGATGATTTACCACACTCGCGCGGTGGCGCGTGGCCGCAAGCGCGCTTTGCTCGTCGCAGACATGCCGTTTCTCTCGTATCAGACGAGTCTGGACCGCGCCGTTCGTAACGCCGGCAGGTTCCTGCAAGAGGGAAGCGCAGAAGCCGTGAAGCTGGAAGGCGGCGTGGCGCGCCGTGAAACCATCGAAGCGATCACTCGAGCAGGCATCCCGGTGATGGGCCATATAGGGTTGACACCCCAGTCGGTTCACGCCTTTGGCGGGTATAAGGTCCAAGGCAAAGACACGGAAGCGCGCGGCAGAATCTTGAGCGACGCCAAGGCCGTCGAGGACGCTGGCGCCTTCGCCGTAGTGCTCGAAGGCATGCCTTCTGATTTGGCCGAAGAAATCACCGGGCAGCTTACGATTCCAACCATTGGTATTGGAGCAGGCGCCGCTTGTGATGGCCAGGTGCTGGTGATCCACGATCTCCTCGGGCTCTTCGATGATTTCACTCCCAAATTCGTCAAACGCTATGCGGAACTGAAAGAAGTGATGGGTGGCGCGGTCAAGCATTTTATCGCTGATGTAAGGAACCGAAAATTCCCGGCGCCTGAGCATTCGTTCAAATAGATCCATCGCGGGCGCTATAGCCGCAAACAGGGCTAGCCGATAATTCAGTAGCCGATAAAGATCTATGAAGATTATCGAACGAATCGACGAAATGCGCGGCTGGAGTGATGCCGAACGGTGCCAGGGACGGAGAATCGCGTTCGTTCCGACTATGGGCTTTTTGCACGACGGGCATCTGGCGCTGGTGCGCCAGGCAAGAGACGGCGGCGACCGCCTCGTCGTATCGATCTTCGTAAATCCCTCGCAATTCGCGCCGCATGAGGATTGGTCGGCTTACCCGCGGGATCTCCAACGCGACCTGACGCTGCTTCAAAAGGAAGGCGTGGACGTCGTTTTCCATCCTTCCGCCGCCGAAATGTACCCGGACGGTTTTCAAACCAGCGTCCAGGTGGAAAAACTCAGTGCCCGTATGTGCGGCGCATTTCGACCCGGCCACTTTCGCGGCGTGGCAACTGTGGTGACCAAGCTTTTCAATATCGTGCAGCCCAGCACTGCGATATTTGGCTGCAAGGACTATCAGCAACTGCAG
>DATACQ010000577.1:0-6829 GCA_036258955.1 Binatia bacterium | reverse complement strand
GTTTATAATCCGGAGGGAAACGTCATTCCCGTCACGGTCATAGAAACGGGCCCTTGCGTCGTAGTGCAGAAAAAACAAATGGCGAGCGACGGCTACACCGCACTGCAGATCGGTTTCGGCACCAAGAAGGCGCAGCGCGTGAACAAGCCGCTCAAGGGACACATGGCGAAGGCCAACAAAGGGGCATTCGAGGTGCTCAGAGAATTCCGGCTCGACGACGTCTCGGGGTACGAGGTTGGTCAGGAGATCAAAGTCGCGGATCTTTTCAAGGCGGGGGATCGCATCGACGTTGCCGGCACCTCTAAGGGTCATGGCTTTTCCGGAGTGATCAAGCGTTGGTCTTTCGGCGGTTTTCCCGGCTCGCACGGCACCCATGAGTACTTTCGCCATGGCGGCTCAATCGGCAATCGTTCCTATCCGGGGCGAGTGCGCAAAGGAAAGAAAATGGCCGGGCACTGGGGCGACGAAGAGGTCTCAGTGCAAAACATCGAAGTCGTCGACATTCGCGCGCAAGAAAACTTGTTGCTGGTGCGTGGCGCCGTGCCGGGGGCGAAGCGCGGTTTGCTAGTGCTGCGCCGCGCAGCGAAGGGATAGTCGGAATGCAAGTGAACGTGATCCAGCCCGAGTTAAAGGAGCAAATTTTCAAGCTTAAGGCGCGCCCGCATCTGCTACATCAAACAGTGCTCATGCAGCTTGCGAACCGGCGCGCCGGCACGGCTGCGACGAAGTCGAGAGGTTTCGTGCGCGGTGGCGGCAAGAAGCCGTGGCGTCAGAAGGGCACGGGACGGGCGCGCGCCGGTAGTATTCGTTCACCTATTTGGGTGGGCGGCGGGACGATCTTCGGACCACAGCCGCGTGACTACTCGTATCGCATGCCGCGCAGCGCGCGGCGCACGGCCTTATTATCGGCGCTGAGTTTGAAACACCAGGAAGGCAAGCTGATCGTCGTGGATAAACTGGAGCCCGAGCAGCCTAAGACCAAGATTATGGCCAAAGCGCTGGCGGATCTTAATATTCAAAGCGCACTCATCGTGATCCCCGAGAGCAATGAAACGGTCCAGCGCTCGGCGCGGAATCTGCCGAGGGTGAAAGTTCTGCGCGTCGATGGCTTGAACGTTTACGACGTTTTGCGTTACGAGCATTTGATCTTGACCGAGGCGGCGCTGAAGGCGCTCGAGGAAAAGGTGGCCGCATGAGAGGGCTTCAGGAAGTCATCCGGGCGCCTCTAGTATCGGAAAAAGGGACGCTTCTCGCGGAGGGCGCGAACCAGGTTTTATTCAAGGTTCGGCCCGAAGCCAACAAGATCGAAGTAAAAAAGGCGGTGGAAGCGCTTTTCAAGGTCAAGGTGGAAAAGGTTCGCATGGCCCGTTATCTGGGGAAAGTGCGACGAGTCGGTCGGAACATGGGCAGGCGCGCGGAATGGAAAAAAGCCTATGTCACCCTCCGAGAAGGTGACAAGATCGACTTCTTCGGCGGAGCATAAGAGAGATGAGCAATGGCGATTAGAACTTACCGGCCCACGTCAGCGGGCATACGATTCCGAACCAGCCTCACTTTTGACGAGGTGACCAAAAGGGAGCCCGAGAAGAGTCTCAGCCGGCCTCTCAAACATAGCGGCGGTCGTAATAACACCGGCAGGGTCACGGCTGATCACCGCGGCGGCGGGCACAAGCGGCTGTATCGGTTGATTGATTTCAAGCGCGACAAGAAGAATGTTCCTGCCAAGGTCGAAGCCATTGAGTATGACCCGAATCGTTCGGCACGGATCGCGCTGTTATGCTACGCCGACGGCGAGCGACGCTATATCCTTGCGCCCGACCGGCTCCGGCCCGGCCATTCGGTGATCGCCGGTGACGATAACATCGACATCCAGCCGGGCAACTCCTTGCCCCTGAAATTCATCCCGGTGGGCACAGTCGTGCATAACATTGAGCTCAAGATCGGCAAAGGCGGTCAGCTCGTGCGTAGCGCAGGCGCGGGCGCCCAGGTCATGGCCAAAGAGGGTTCCTACGCACTCTTGAAGCTGCCTTCCGGCGAGTTGCGGAACGTGCTCGCGGACTGCCGTGCCACGGTAGGACAGATCGGCAACGTCGAGCAGGAGAATGTTTCCTGGGGCAAAGCCGGCAGAATGCGTTGGCTCGGGCGACGCTCGATTACGCGCGGCATCGCCAAGAATCCTGTCGATCATCCCCACGGTGGTGGCGAAGGCCGCTCCAAAGGAAATCACCCGATGACCCCTTGGGGCAAGCCGACCAAAGGGTACAAGACGCGAAAAAACCAAGCCTCCGATAAGTACATTATTCAGGGCAGAAAGGCGAAGTAACAATGGCGCGCTCGATCAAGAAGGGACCATTTATCGACGAGCACCTGGCGAAAAAGGTCGCCGCGATTGCTGAGTCGCGGCAGAGACAAGTAGTGCGTACCTGGTCGCGCCGCTCGACGATCACGCCAGAAATGGTCGGTCTCACCATCGGCGTCCATAATGGCAGAAAATTTATTCCCGTCTTTGTCACAGAAAATATGGTAGGCCATAAGCTCGGAGAATTCTCGCCGACTAGGACGTTCTACGCGCATTCGGGTGACCGCAAGGCGGAAGCCAAGGAGACAACAGGCGCACCGAGAGCTGCGCCCGGGGCTGCGCCGGCGGCGGCCCCCAAGAGCTAGGATCCCTGTATCCCTGGATGTCTGATTCATTATGGAAACCAAAGCGGTAACCAAGTATTTGCGCTTCTCGCCGCGTAAAGTGCGCCTGGTGGTGGACGAGATCCGCGGCAAGGGAGTCGAGGACGCGCTGAACATTTTAAAATTTGTCCCCAAGCGCTCGGCGGCGGTGGTGGCAAAGACGCTGCGCACCGCGATTGCCAACGCGGAAAACACGCAAAACGTGGATGTCGACCGGCTTTACGTCAAGGTCGCCAAGGTGGATGAAGCGGGCATGTGGAAACGCTTCATGCCGCGCGCGCACGGCCGCGCGACGAGCATTCGCAAGCGGCTGAGCCACATTACTATTGTGGTGGACGAGGCCGAGGAGAGGAGATAAGCACAATGGGTCAGAAGACGCATCCGCGAGTTTTTCGCCTGGGAGTGATTGAATCGTGGGACTCCAAATGGTTCTCTCGGAATGATTACGCCAAGCTGTTGCATGAAGACTTTCGGGTCAAGAAGTTTTTGAAGAGCCGGCTGTATCACGCGGGCATTTCCCGGATTGAGATCGAGCGGGCGGCGAGCAAGGCAAAGATCAATATTTTCACCTCGCGCCCCGGCATCGTGATCGGCAAAAAGGGCGCTGAAATTGAAAAGCTTAAAGAAGAGATCGGCAAACTCACCAAGCGTGAGACCTACATCAATATCCACGAAGTGCGCCGGCCCGATCTTGACGCGCAGTTAGTAGCGGAAAACGTGGCGCTGCAGCTGGAGCGGCGGGTTGCATTTCGCCGCGCAATGAAGGAAAGCGTCTCCCGCGCCATGCGCATGGGCGCGCAAGGTGTGAAGATTCAATGCGCGGGACGACTTGGCGGATCGGAGATAGCCCGCACCGAGTGGTACCGGGAAGGAAGAGTGCCGCTGCATACTCTCAGAGCGGATGTTAATTATGGCTTCGCCGAAGCGCGCACGACCTACGGGGTGATAGGCGTCAAGGCGTGGATTTTCAGAGGCGAGGTGTTGACAGAAGAGGAAGAGCAGCAGAAAGCGATGCTTGGCGGATAGAGTGGTTTCCACCCAGATTATTCGCGAGATTTCGTCCGAGGGAACAAGCCTCTCTCATCGCGGCCAATAGAGTTGTACCTTGAGGCGGACGGCAAATACTCTTATTACGGCAGCGATCGAGCGAAACGCAAATCCAGGCGAAGATGAACAAGTCGGCGCACCTGTGTACTCCCGTGTCCGCTCTCTTCGAGGGTTGTTCCCTCGGACTGAACACTGTGTCGCAAGCTTTCCGGACCATGAATAACGCAGGCTAGAAACTTAAAGAGATGTTAGAACCAAAGAAAGTTAAATATCGCAAGCAGCAAAAGGGCCGGCGCCGTGGCACAGCCTACCGCGGCTCGAGCCTGGCGTTCGGCGAATTCGGCCTCAAGGCGATCGAGCGCGGCTGGATGAGCGCGCGCGAGATCGAGGCGGCCCGAGTGGCACTGACCCGTTACCTCAAACGGGGCGGCAAGGTCTGGATCCGTATCTTCCCGGATAAGCCGCTGACCAAAAAACCTCTAGAAACGCGCATGGGAAAAGGCAAAGGCGCGCCGGAGATGTGGGTCGCAGTGATTCAGCCGGGGCGCATCCTGTTCGAAATGGAAGGGGTCGAGGCGAATCTGGCCCGAGAAGCGTTTCGCCTGGCGGCCCACAAGTTGTCCATCGCTACGATGATGGTGGAACGAAAGGGACTCGCCCATGCAAGCTAAAGAGTTGCGTGATTTGAGCGCTCCTGACCTGACGCGCAAGCAAACGGAACTGCGCGAGGAAATCGGCCATTTGAAGCTCAAGCGCGCCACCGGCCGTTTGGAAAATCCCATGCAACTGCGTAAGACCAAGCGTGATCTCGCGCGGGTGGAGACGATTTTGACGGAAAAGGCGCTGCAGGGGGAGAAAGGCGCGGCATGACAAATCGTGGGCTCACCAAGCAGCGTACCGGCGTCGTCGTGAGCGATCGGATGGAAAAGACTGTGGTGGTGTCCGTGGAGCGGACGGTGATGGACCCTAGATACAAAAAAATCCTGCGGCGGCGCACCAGGGTCAAGGCGCACGATGAAACCAATCACTGTCATGTCGGCGACCGCGTGCTCATCGTCGAGTGCCGGCCGCTTAGCCGTGACAAGCGGTGGCGGGTGACCAAAGTCTTGCAACGCTCTCAGGCGGTGGAGACGGAGCCATCGGCGAGCGCGAGAGCGTGAACCGCTTGCAGAATTTATGGGTTTTCAGGGTGATACATGATTCAGATGCGATCGGTGCTGGATGTGGCGGACAATTCAGGGGCGCGCAAGGTCCAGTGCATCAAGGTGTTGGGCGGCAGCAAGCGTAAGTACGCTTCCATCGGCGACATTATTGTGGTCTCCGTCAAGGAGGCGATTCCCAACGCCAAGGTCAAAAAGGGCGATGTCATGAAGGCCGTCGTGGTGCGCACTGCAAAAGAAACGGGGCGTTCCGACGGCAGCTACATTCGCTTCGACAACAATTCCGCAGTCTTGATCGACAATCAGAAGGAGCCCGTTGGCACCCGCATCTTTGGGCCGGTGGCGCGCGAACTCCGGGCGAAGCGATTCATGAAGATTATATCCCTGGCGCCCGAGGTGCTTTAGACGAGGAGATGGGATTCGTGCAGATTCGAAAAAACGATAGCGTCATGGTCATCAGCGGGAAAGAACGTGGTAAGACCGGTAAGGTGCTGCGCGTGCTGCCGGAGAAGGACGCTCTGATCATTGAACGGGTTAATCTGGTCAAGCGTCACAGCAAGCCGCGGGGCCCGCAACAGCCCGGCGGGATTGTAGAGAAAGAGGCCGCCATTCAGGCCTCCAATATCATGATCATGTGCGATAAGTGCAACGCTCCGGTGCGGATCGGTCACAAGCAGCTTGGCGAGGGCGAGAAAGTTCGCATTTGCCGCCGCTGCGAGGAGCCTCTGGACTAAAAACATGACCATGGCTCGTTTAAGAACGAAGTATCAGGATACCGTGGTGCCGGCCATGATTGAGGAGTTCGGCTACAAAAATGCCATGCAGGTGCCGCGGCTGGAAAAAATCACCGTTAACGTGGGCGTCGGCGAAGCGACGCAAAATCCGAAGGCGATCGACGCGGCCGTCGCGGAGATTACGGCGATTGCCGGGCAAAAGCCGGTGGTGACCCGCGCCAAGAAGGCGATCGCGAACTTTAAATTGCGTGAAGGTATGCCTATCGGTTGCATGGTAACTTTGCGGCGCGAGCGCATGTACGAGTTTCTCGACCGGCTGATCCACGTCGCTTTACCGCGAGTTCGCGATTTCAAAGGGGTGTCGGGCCGTTCATTTGATGGTCGCGGCAATTATTCCCTCGGTTTGACCGAGCAGATCATATTTCCCGAGATTCAAGCCGACAAAATCGAGAAAACCCGGGGCATGACGATCTCGATTACGACGACGGCAGAGACGGATCAGGAAGGCAGAGCGCTGTTACGGCATCTCGGAATGCCGTTCGCCGCGTAAATACAGGGAGCATGAGTGGCTAAGACTTGTCTCAGAGTGAAAGCCGAAAGGCCCAATAAGTTTAAAGTAAGAGAATATAATCGCTGCCCGCTTTGCGGCCGGGCACGGGCGTTTTTCCGGCGCTTCCGGATGTGCCGGCTTTGCTTGCGCGATCATGCGCGCAAGGGACATATCCCCGGCCTCATCAAGGCGAGCTGGTAACGGAGCAGATCATGGCAATGACCGATCCCATCGCGGACATGCTGACGAGAATCCGCAACGCTTCGCGAGCGCGCCATCAAAAGGTTGCCGTCCCATGGTCGCGCGTGAAAGAAAACATCGTCAAGATTTTGGTTCAAGAAGGCTATTTGAAAGATCACAAGAAGGCCAAAGCGGCTTTGGGCGGTGGCGATGAGTTGATCATTCAGCTCAAGTTTGACCGTGAAAGCCGGCCGGTAATCACCGGACTGGTGCGGGTGAGCACGCCGGGACGGCGCGTTTACGTCGGCGCCAACGAGGCCATGCCGGTCCGCAAAGGACTTGGGGTTAACGTTTTATCAACACCCAAGGGCATTCTGGCCGATCGAGAAGCGCAAAAGGCGCGGGTCGGCGGCGAACTGCTGTGTTCGGTTTGGTAAACTTCTGAAAGAGGTGGAGAGTGTCGCGCATCGGTAAAC
>DATACQ010000576.1:0-2799 GCA_036258955.1 Binatia bacterium | reverse complement strand
CCGAATAACGCGCGCTGCTTCTCTTGAGACCTCCACCAGCGTTGCCGCCGCTGCACCACGGCTTAGCGACTCAAGCGTCATATTGCCCGTGCCGGCAAACAAATCCAAGATTTCCAGCCCCCCAAGATCGTGAGGCAGTATATTAAAGAGGGCTTCTTTAACTCTGGCCGCAGTCGGGCGGAGGTTCCGACCTTTAGGAACCTTGAGCCGGCGCCCTTTAGAGTCTCCGCCAATGACCCGCATGACCCATACCTTCGTACCTACTGCGTCTTCACATCAACGATCTATGCGCAGCACGATCTTGCCGAACTGTTTGCCTTCTTCCATCCGTTTTTGCGCCGGAGCTGCGTCGGCTAAGGGAAATACCTCATCGATGATCGGGCGGATGCGGCTAGCGGCCATGAAGTTCAGTACTGCCTTGAACTCGGTTCGACTTCCGAGAGTCGATCCGAAAATCTTCAGGTGATTCCAAAAAATGCGTTGTATGTTCGTGACAGGGGTAGCGCCCGCGGTGGCGCCGCAGGTGACCAATCTCCCGCCTTTCGCGAGAGACGCTAAACTCTTAACCCAGCCATCGCCGCCAACGCAATCGACCACGACATCGACGCCCCGTTTGCCTGTGAGTCGGCGCACTTCCACAGCGAAATCGGCTTTGGTGTAGTTGATGCCGTGCTCGGCGCCCAGCGACTTTGCTTTTTCGAGTTTGTCGTCGCTGCTCGAGGTGACGATGATACGCGCTCCGATAGAGGCGGCGAGCTGCAGCGCGGCAGTGGCTACACCGCCGCCAATGCCCAAAATCAAAACATGCTCGCCCGGTTTCAGAGCAGCATTGGTCTGAAGCATGCGCCAAACGGTTACGTACACCAACGGGAAAGCCGCAGCTTCTTCAAAAGACATGCGCGATGGGATCGGGAAGCAGTTACGCGCGGGAGCGCGAACATATTCGGCATAAGTTCCGTCTTCGCGTTCACCGAGCACCCGTAGGTGAACGCATAGGTATTCGCGGTCGGTGCAGCAAAATTCGCACCGGCCGCAACCGCTTGGCGGGTACAGACAAACCGCATCGCCAACTTTGATATTATTCACCCGGCTGCCAATTTCCGTGACCACTCCGGCGCCGTCGCCGCCGAGAATTCGCGGAAACGCGATCTTCACCCCGGGCAGACCGCGCCGGTTCCAGATGTCGATGTGATTCAAAGACGCGGCGGTGAGTTTGATGACAGCGTCGGTGGGGTTCGCAATCGTTGGCTCGGGGGCCTCTTCGTAACGCAGTTTTTCGACGCCGCCATGTTCGTGAATCCGTACTGCTTTCAAGAGATTCTCCCGGCAAATAAGGATGTAACTCGGATCCAGTTCGTTCAGCAATCGGCGGCAAAGAAGAGCCGCGCCGGCCGGGAACGCACGTGAGAGAATTCAGGCGGAAAAGGATGTGCCGCAACCACAGGTGCCGGTTGCGTTGGGATTTGAAAACTTGAAGCCGCCGCCGTATAGGCCCGAGGTAAAGTCTATGACGGTGCCTCGAAGATAGTTAACACTCTCCGGGTCGACAAAGACCTTTAAATCGTCGAACCACATAATAATGTCGCCCGGGTTGTTTTCTTTCTCGAAGTCGAGTTTGTACGAGTAACCCGAACAACCGCCGTCGCTAATCGAAATTCGTAATCCATGTCCCTCGCGCTTGTCACGCGCCAGCAGGTGCTTCACTTGGCGCACAGCACTGTCGGTAAGCTTAAGGTCCAGCGTCCCCGAATCAGCACGATCATTTACGATTACGGCATCACTCACTGCTTATACCCCCATAGACAGGGTAATGTCGGCCTTGCCGCAAGTCAAGGCGTCCAGCGTTAGCTACCGCCGCAAGCGAACTCTTCATAGTTGCTCGATGACTCGGTAACTGCGGCTTTTCGGTTTGACGGGCGCGACGATTCCGGCTTTCACCAGAGTTCGAATGTCCCGGTACGCCAGATCACGATCCACCTCGGCTAAACGCTCGTATTCGGCGGTCGAAAACGTTTTGCCGTGCCAATAAGCGTAGGCGAGGAGCCGGCGCTGGCGCAGGTTGAGTTGAAACGTGGAGAATTGATGTAACCAGCGGAGGGTTAGATCGTCATAGACGGGGCTGTTGTGGAGCGTGACAACGAGAAAAAAACCTTCCAGTGCGAATTCAGGCGGCTTTAAGCCGTGCTGTTCCATTTCTTCGAACATGCGCGGAATGCCTTCGCCCATTTCTTTGACATAGCCGAGATCCGCCAGCGCCCGGACTAAAAGCGGATTGCGCGAAAAATGAACGCTTTTGTGCCGGCGCATTTGCTCCAATGTTACCGGGGGCGGCGGCGTTCCGGGACTGCGCACCTCGAGCCGGTCGTCGAACATCCAAACTTCAATGGGGGTGCCGGTGATCGCGTAGTCGCGGTGCGCCACCGCATTCACCACTGCCTCCTGCCAAGCGAACGCGGGATACTCCAGGCGTTCTCGAAAGAAAAGGTCATGAAGAATTGTGCGTTCGCGAATATGCTCCTTGATGCGACCGACTGCTTCGTCCACAAGCCGCGCAAGCGGCGCCTCAAACCGAATACGCTTTACCACATTGAGTGAAGCGCCGTGCCGCCGCTCGGTGCCCTCGTACTTCACGAAGTCAATACCGCAGCGCGGATGCCAGCGGGTAGGATCTTTGCCGAATAAGAGCAGGCCTGCCAGATTTGGGACAGGACGACCACGGGAGCAATCGCAGAGGTGATAAATCTGACTCAGCAGTTGTTCGGCGGAGCGCGGGTCCTCGAGCTTTGTCCGAAACATGTC
>DATACQ010000575.1:0-1781 GCA_036258955.1 Binatia bacterium | reverse complement strand
AGATTCTCGCCGCTGTGAACAACGCCAAGAGATTTGTTGCCGTGCAGGATGAGTTCGGTAGCTTCGACGCCTATATCTGGCGTTTTGTCGGCGGCAGACCGATCATAAACAAGTTGCGCACTGTGAAGGACTATGCCGCTTCCAGTGCGGAGTCGGATGCGCTGAGTCAGGATCTCAGGCAGCGCGGGTTTAAGTTCGTCGGCTCGACGATTTGTTACGCACACATGCAAGCCACAGGGCTCGTCAATGATCACGTCATGACCTGCTTTCGCCGCAAGGAGATCATTCTGAGCTACTAGCGCCGGGAAAGCAGCATTTGCGTTCGAGGGCGGCAAAGTTAGAGAGCCCGATCGGGCATGTTTCTATAAGACATCAGTTCGTGAATGGCTGCGTAACTTCGCGCTCACTACTTTTTGCGATCCCTTTGAATGAATGTCTTGAACGGAGAGTAGCGATTGAACGGCTTGAACGTTCTGAACGGTTCCTAAAATTAGATGGTTGAATTGTCCGAAATCGCTATTGCGCACGCGATTCAGTTGGCGGTGGCACCCGTATTTCTTCTCACTGGAGTCGGCGCGATCTTGGCAGTCATGACCAATCGACTAGGCAGGATCATTGACCGCGCCCGGGTGTTGGAGGCCAATCTCGAGAGCGCTTCCCCCAAGCTCGTCACAACCTTCCGCACCGACCTGGCAATACTTTCACGCCGCGCAAAATTGATCAGCCGGGCGATCACGCTGTGCACCACAACAGCGCTTCTCATATGTACGGTTATAGCGGTGTTATTCCTCAGCGGTTTCCTACGATTCGATGCGACAATCCCCGTCGCCGTGCTATTCATAGCCGCAATGGTAAGTTTTTTCCTCGGGCTTCTCTGGTTTCTGAAAGAAATTTACCTCGCAACCGTGAACCTTCGCATCGGCCCGCGCTAGGAATTAGGGATCAACGGCTTGAACGGAGCGAAGCGGTTGAGCGATTTGAACTCTTTGAACGCTTATTGGTCGCCGATGTATTCCTGCTCTAGGGGAGCATATGTTCGGTGACCTAACGCGCATTCGTATATGGCGGTGCCGGCGTCGAGATCGCGGTCCACAACGATGAGCCCCAGACCGCAGTCTTTACCGGTCTCCAGAAGCGCGGCGCATTTTCTCTTCTCGACAGCACCCAGCAGAATGTTTGTCCGGTGGCCGAGCGGGCACTCGTACGTAGCTGTTTCCGTTTCGGTATCTTGGTCGACCAAAATCAGGCCGAGGCCGCATTCTTTCCCGTTAACGAGCACGGGACATTTACTGCTTTCCATTTTGCCGCTCCTTGGCGTACAGGGGGATGTTTCTCAGACTTGCGCGATGAATAGGGCCTGTCAAGGCTGCGATGAAATGCCGAGAGGAGGCAACAGGCAAGAGTCGGGATCGCCCGCGGGTCACAGGAGAGTTTGAACGACTGCGCGCATGAGCTACGGTTTTTAAAAACTTTACCCTCCTGAAGCGAGAATAAGCAGGCATGCACCTTACGACACAGCTCCGCGACTCCAAACTCGATTCATGATCCTCGCCCTGTGAGAGGCGAAGCATGAGGGAGGTTGAATTTTGAACGGCCGCCGCTACCGTGCGGCCGCTCTGCGGAACTCTATCTTGCGTACAGCGTTATCGTGGCTCTGCCGCTTCGGTTGTCCAAGCTGCGGTAACTAAACTCGACTTGCCTGATCGTACGCCTTTCGCCGGGAAGATCGATGCTGCGGCTTCGGCTGCCTTCCTGGTATCGGGGCCTCGTCTCAGGCGAAA
>DATACQ010000574.1:0-14861 GCA_036258955.1 Binatia bacterium | reverse complement strand
AAATGAAACAACTGCTGCGCCAGGTACTCATCGCGCCGCCCATCGAAGAATACGTGGCGCGTCTGGTTCATGCCACCCAACCGTTTATGCAGAATGGCGCGGCGCCGCCGGCTTCGGTAAAAAATTATCTGCGCTTGGGCTCGAGTCCACGGGGAGCCCAGGCAGTGATACTCGGAGCCAAGGGCAATGCCTTGGCGGAAGGCCGGGTGCACGTGAGCTATGAAGATGTGGAAAAGGTGCTCTACCCGGCGCTACGCCACCGCATTATCCTCAACTTTCAGGCCGAAGCCGAGAGCGTCACCCCGGACCAGATCCTTGCCGACGTGTTAAAGCAGGTGCCACGAACCTGAATTATTGCGTGCCGTCGCGACTATTTTCCCGGGCTTGCGTGTACGCTATGAGTGAGCCTCGTAACTAGCTGGGTTCAAGAGGTTCAAGCTGTTCAAAGCGTCGAATCCCCCTCTGAAACGATCCGAACTTCCGGAACGAGTGGAACGAATGCTCTTTCATAAGGTGCTGGCCCTTGGATGCCACGCTTGTGAATAAGCCGGCTATCTCACCTGGTTTTTAATGGGCGGGATAGACTGCAAATACTCGGCGACGGCGAGCGCGTCTTCCTTCTTCATATCCTTGTAGCCGTGCGATACTCCCTCGATGACCTCGGCCATCAACCCTTGCACGTTGTCACCGTCCGGTTTTACGCCGGTGAGAAGCAACTCCGCTATATCCTGGCGACGCCACTCTCCGATGCCGGTTTCCTTGTCTGGGGTTATGTTCGGCACGGCTTCGCCTAAAGGACCGTTCTGCTCGTCGACACCAGCCATGTAGAGGGACTGTTTGGGTGCGCCAATGAAATTCCTTGGTGTGTGGCAGTCCCCGCAAACGGCTACATGTTCAGCGATGTAGCGACCGCGTTGAATTCCGCTCCCAGGGGCTTGCGCAGGCGCGCTGGAAAATCTCGCGAAGATCTGGAGGTACACCGGCGTCGCGAGGTTACGAAGAAGGGGCACCCAGGATTTGAGGGCTGGAGTGGCTTTTTTCACGGGCTTCAAAGTGCGCAGGTACGCAATCATCGCTTTCAAATCTTCTTGCGCCATCCCGGAATATTTCTCGTAGGGCATCACCGGCAGAATTCGGCTGCCGTCTTTGCGGATGCCTCTGACGATGGCGCCCTGGATTTCCTGGTCGGTCCATGCGCCCAAGCCGGTTTCTTTATCCTGAGTGATGTTGGTGCTGTACACCGTTCCAGAGGGTATCGGGAATGCGCGCGCGCCCGCGTGTGGTGTGCCTTTTGGTTCTGTGTGACACGCGCAACCACCGGCAAGAGCAAAGATATACTGACCGCGGGCTACCAGATCGGCGTTGCTTTGACCGTTAGCACTGCGCGACAAAACCATTATCAGCGCCAGCATGATCAGTCCGGACGCGGGGGTAATGCACCGGTTGCGTCTACGCATGGTGATAGCTAAATGCCTCCTGGCGAATTTTTCGGTCCATATATTTTAGAGTGCGATAGAATACATTATTGACGGGCGCGTCTTTGCCGGCGGCGCCCAGCACTCTCACGACGATGCCGTTGAAAGCTTCGTACTCGAGGGGCTTACCCGCTTGCAAATCCTGCAGCATCGAAGGCTTAAAGTCGCCGAGAGTTTTCGAGAATTCTAAAATTTCGTCAATCAGGCGTGACGGCAGCTCAACCTTGCATGTTTGCGCTGCCTGCCTGACTTCTTCCATGCAATCTATCGCCAGTGTGCTCAGCGACTTCGATCCCAGGATACTCCCGACGCTGGCGCCTGTCAGGCAGCTGATCGCACAAAACGGCGCGTTCCAGAGAAGCTTGCGCCACAAGGCGCTTTTAATATCCGAGCTGATCTCACACGGAATGGCGGAAGCCGCGATTGTCTCATGGACCTCCTTGGCGGCCTGACTTCGGCCGCCGCCCAGTGGCCCAAGGATAATCCGACCGCCGCTTGAATGCTCGATTACGCCGGGCGCGACGACCTGCGCGCCCACATAAACTACTCCGGCGAGCGTACGGTGTGCGCCGAAGCGCTGCGCGATCTTCTCCGGGTTGTCGATGCCGTTTTGGAGAGAAAGGATGGCGGTCTTTTCGCGGGTGATCGGTTCGAGCGCTCGCGCAGCGAGTTCAGTATCGTAGGATTTGACGCAGAGGAGAATCAGGTCTGCACTATCTGTACGCGCCGGATCGTCCGTAAACAGCGCGTTTTGAATGTGTAATGCGCCACCTGGGCTATTGATGCGTAGCCCGCCACGACGTAGCGCCTCCAAATGTTTGCCGCGGGCGATGAAGGCGACCTTGTGTCCGGCCGCAGCCAGCTTGGCGCCAAAGTAGCCGCCGACCGCGCCGGCCCCCATCACAACGATGCGCACGCCATGTCCCTCATCAGCATCCGACTCTAATGCCGCCTTGGGCGCATGTCAATTTGCTCGAACCGCTTCTACGGTCACAACAATTTAAGCTTTCGCGATCACTGTGATAGTAAAATCACTCATGGAACGAATCGATCCACAGCAAGATCATGAGAAGCTGAAAGCGTTTAGGGCCGGTTGCCCGGTCGTATTTCAGGGCAAGCCGTACCGGGTTCAGCGACATACGACATTGGCTTCCGGCGAAGCCGCACTGGTGCTGGAGAGCGACAAAGAGCAATTCCTGATCGGCGCTAATGAGTTTCTCGCCGGGATACGATAAGCTCGGGAAACTTAGGAATCATCGGGAGTTAACATGAACAAGATTCGGCTTACGCTAGCTTGTTGGGATTATGACCGCACCCGCGCGTTGCAAGACGGCCGGGTTGAAGTCGAAGGGGTCGATCTCACCTATCTTCCGCTGCGCGTCGAGGAGACCTTCTGGCGCATGCTGCGATACGGCGAATTCGACGTCGCGGAAATGTCCACGGGTTCCTTTCTGATGTCACGGGACAAAGGCGCGCCTCGACTCATTGGTATTCCGGTATTTCCGTCGAAAACGTTTCGTCACTCTTGCATCTATATCAACACTGATTCAGGGATCCACAAGCCCGCCGACATCGCCGGCAAACGGGTCGGTGTCCCTGAATACCAAATCACCATGGCTACCTGGGCGCGCGGCATCTTGCAGCATGAATATGGCGTTGCACCGGAGAAAATGCGGTGGTTTACCGGGGGTGAAGAGCATCCGGGCCGTCAGGACAAGGTGAGGCATAGTTTACCGGCCAACATCGATATTCAGTCTATTCCCGAAGACAAGACGCTTTCGGGCATGCTCGAGCGCGGCGAAATCGACGCCATGATTTCAGCGCATATGCCGTCCCCATTTGTGCGGCGCCATCCCAAGGTGCGGCGGTTGATCCCTAACTTTCGCGAGGTAGAGGAGGAATATTTCAAACGCACTAAAATCTTTCCGATCATGCACACAATGGTAATTCGCGAAGAAGTTTATCAGAAGCATCCGTGGATCGCCCAGAGCCTCTTTAAAGCATTCAACGAGTCCAAGCGGCTGTGCCAGGAGGCGATGTACGAGTTTTCCGCCTTGAAGTATATGCTCGCATGGTCCATTGACGAGATGGAAAAAGAGCGAGAAGTTCTCGGCGAAGATCCCTGGGCTTACGGACTTGAAGCCAATCGTCACGTTTTGGAAACGCTGGTTCAATACACCTATGAGCAAGGCTTGATCAGCAAGCGACTTGAAGTCGATTCATTATTCGCCAAAAGCACCTTGGAAGAGTTTAAGATATAGCGGCTCACATAGGATCGGGCGTCACTATGCCGGATGAGAAGGACTCGCAATTTGAGGAGACCAAGTGGTGGATCGATCGCGGCCCTGTGAAGGAGCGCGAGAAAGCCGCCGGGCCAGCCAAGGGGATTGTCGAGCAGTGGGCTATAGAACTGCTAAAGGGTTACAACCAGGATCTGGCGGCAAAGAACCTTGTCGATATCAACTCCAAAATCCTGGGTTCACTATCCGTCGCCGCCGGAGAGTGGGGCTACTATTCCCTGGATGTGGGCACTTATCCCGCGGATAAACTTGCAAGAATCAAAACCGCCTTGCCGCTCCCGCCGGGCGCCCGGGCTATAGTCATTGACGCGGGGTATTCCTTGAGAGTTCTCATCACAGGGGAGCCGGTGGGCGAGCGGTACGTCGATATCAACTTCACCGATGCCCCGTCACTCGATTACTGGGTCAACGGGCAGTTGGTCCAGGAGGAGCTTTTCTCAAATATCGGGGAGGCGCTGAGGCGCATCAAGCCTGATTTGCCTGGTTACCTCAAGCCCCGCCGATCCCAATAGCTGCGATTCACGTGCGGGACACGCGGGGCGGCCGGATTGTTCAGGCGCTTTTGGCGCTGGTTTTTTTGGCCGCGACCCGCAGCGGACTGTCGCGCGGGATCGGCACCAACGAAGTCACCTCGAGGCCGTAACCGCCCAAACCGACGAGATGTTTTTTGTTGTTGGTGAGAAGGCGCATTTTCCGCACCCCTAAATCCCGCAAAATCTGCGCGCCGATGCCGTATTCTTTGAAATCGGCGCGGTATGTAAAGGAAGGATTCATATCCTTTTTCTGCCTACCTTCAACCTTCGGATAAGCAATCATAGAGGCGTGCAGTTTTTTGGGATCAGGTTGCAGATAAAGAATAACGCCTTTGCCTTCCTTGGCGATGATCTCCATGCACCGCTGGATCACCGCGCCGGTATTGAGTAACTCGAAGCCGAAAACATCTCCCGGCGCGTACTTGGTGTGGACTCTCACCAGGGTCTCTTCCTTCGCAGAAATTTCCCCCTTGATCAGCGCCAGGTGTTCGCACTGATCCACGTGAGTATTATAGACAATCGCATGAAAAAGGCCGCCGGCGCGGGTAGGCAGCGGCGCCGAGGCGGCGCGATACACCAACGAATCGTAGTTCAGCCGATACTGAATCAGGTCGGCGATCGTGCAAACCTTCAGTTTGTGTTTGCGCGCGAACTTCATGAGATCGGGTTGGCGCGCCATGGTACCGTCATCTTTCATGATCTCGCAGATTACCCCTGCAGGCTTAAGCCCGGCGAGCCGTGCCAGCTCTACCGAACCTTCGGTTTGTCCGGCGCGAACCAGAACTCCGCCCTTTCTCGCGCGCAGCGGAAAGACATGTCCAGGGGTCACCAAATCCTGGGGTTTGGCATTATCGGCAATAGCGTCAAGAATCGTTTTGGCGCGGTCCGCCGCTGAGATACCTGTGGTGATACCGGTTGCCGCATCCACGGATACCGTAAATGCCGTACCGAAGGGTGAGGTGTTGTCAGATACCATCATGGAGATTCCCAGATACTTGACCCGCTCTTCGGTGAGCGGAAGACAGATCAAGCCGCGGCCATAGGTCGCCATAAAGTTAATGGCCTCGGGGGTGACTTTTTCCGCGGCCATGCACAGATCACCCTCGTTCTCGCGATCCTTGTCATCCATTAGGATGACCATTCTCCCGCGGCGGATCTCTTCAATGGCTTCTTCAATAGTGGCGAGCGGCATGTGGACTTGTAATGTACCACCCCGGCCGTAGGGGTCAACCAATCCGGCAGCAGGCGGTTCTTATCCGTATTTGCCCGAAATGTCCATGATTTCGGAACTTTAGCCTGTTTTGGAGCCGATTTGCGTATTTTTTGGAACAAAATGCCGCTTTCCACCGTCAAACTACTGACAGAAGGGAAGGTATAACCGTGCAGAATGGGAGAAAGTCGATGATTCGACAAAAAAGAACTGCAGAAAAGGCTCAAAACGGCGCCGAACGTAGCCCCCAGCCGTTTGCCGTACACAATGGTGGTGGACACGGAGGGGGAGCGTTCAGCATGGAGTCGTTGTTCCATGCCGACATTCTGATCCAGTCCCAATATGCGGCCACATACCAGAGACGTTTCCAGCAAGAGCCTGAAAAGGTTTTGATGCTGGCGCTTCTGGAGGACGCGATTGTTTGTTTCCAGGACTACTTGGGGAGCGATTGTAAACGTAAGATGGCTCTGTTCCAGGACGCAGAAGAGTGGATTCTTGATGATGATACCTCCTATATTTTTTCGTTTGTAAACATCTGTGACGTCCTTGGTTTTGACGCGAGCTACCTGCGCGAGGGACTCATGCGCTGGAAGAAAAACGCGCTCGCTTCTAGTCAGAGGAAGGATTCCCGCAAGAGACTAGCGAGCTAAAGCCGCTCGGACCCGGCTTGGATTAGCCACAAGCGCCCAACTTTTAGAGCAGATCGCAACTATGTGACTGCTCGGGAAGTTGGGCGCTTCTGCGTTAAGGCCTCAGGAAAGGCTTGTGGTGCTCGCGGCAAAGTTTATTCCGTGGAGTGTTCCTGGTAAGTTGATCGACTCGCAAATTAGGAGAGGCAATGAAAGTAGGTTTGATCGGCCAACGTGGAGCCGGCAAGACGACGATCTTCAACATGCTCACAGGCCTGCAAGCGCAACTCGGTGGGTTTGGCGGCAAAGAAGAAGTCCATCTAGGAGTCATAAAGGTTCCCGATGCCCGTGTCGACAAACTCGCGGAGCTCCATAAGCCTCGAAAGACGACCTATGCCGAGATCCGCTTTACGGACTTTCCCGCTAGCGAAGGCGAGGATCAACTTAAGTCCAATAGTTCGCTTATCACGCAAATGCGTGACGTAGATGCGATGGCACTGGTGCTGAATGCCTTCGAGCCGGGCTCCGATCCCTTACAGGAACTAGATGATTTGCTGACCGATATGATCCTCGCGGACTTGGACGTAGTTGAGAATCGCCGCTCCAGGCTGAAAAAAGAAAAGGCTCGGCCGCTGGAATTGGCGCTTTTAGAGCGCTGCGCCACAAATCTCGAGAGCGAAAAAAGCTTGAGAAGCTTGGAATTCAGTACAGATGAAGAAAGCCTGCTGTCGGGCTTCGGATTTCTTAGCCGCAAGCCGGTCCTGGTTCTTTTCAATCAATCGGACGACAAGGCGGGACTCGACCTGGCGGGCAGCTATGTAGAAGAATTGACAGGTCGCGGCCTGGAAGGCTTGGCTCTTGCGGGCAAAGTCGAGATGGAGGTGGCGCAACTGGACGAAGGCGATCGCGCCGCATTCCTTAAGGATTTAGGCATTCGTGAATCGGCCCGTGACCGGTTTATTCGAGCGTCTTACCGATTGCTCAATCTGATTAGCTTCCTGACCGCCGGCCCGGACGAAGTCCGTGCGTGGACGATCACGAAAGGAACGCGAGCGCGAAACGCAGCGGGCAAAATCCATAGCGACCTCGAGCGCGGCTTTATCCGGGCGGAAATCGTCGCCTTCGAGGACTTTATCAGCCATGGGAGTGAAGCCAAATGCAGGGAAGCCGGTAAACTTCGTCTCGAAGGTAAAGATTACATCATGCAGGACGGCGATATAGCGCACTTTCGGTTTGCCGTGTGATCGCCTTGAGAATTGAAACTGCTTGAGGAATCACTTATGATCCGCGCCTATCACCGCCTGCGCAAGTCGAGCAAATCGAAAGGGTCTCATGAAAACCATCATCGAGGGCGGCTGGGTCGTCGGCTTTGACGGCAACGAACATGAAATCATCAGAGACGGCGTGGTCGTTTATGATGGCAACCGCATCGAGTTGGTCGGCAAAGACTACCAGGAACCAGTCGAGAGAAAGATCAATGCCAAAGGTTGCCTGGTCTCACCGGGATTCATCGATACGCACTTTCACTCCGGTATCAATGCGAGCGACTACATTCTCGCAGATTCGACCAAGACCGATTTCTTCGCCGCCAATTATCTCGCGCACGGCGGGCCCACCCGGAAAGGAGCCCACTCAGCCCATCTGAAAGACGTGGACGTGGGCCAGCGTTTTTCGCTCATCCATGTCTTAAAAAGCGGGGTGACTACGACTTTTGATATCGGCGGCGCCGGCGGCGAGCCCGAGCGCTATGTCGATATGGTTGATCAGGTCGGCATTCGCTGCGCTGCCGGTCCGAGTTACAAAAATGTCGCCTTTTTTCACGACGACCAAGGGCGCTTGGGGTATGACTGGGAGGACGAGCGCGGCATCCAAGGCTTAAAAGCCGCGGTGGATTTTGCGAAGAAATTCAATGGCGCATGCGGCGGTCGTATGTCGGCGTTGCTTTACCCCGGTCACATCGATTCGTGTACACCGGCGCTTTTGAAGGAAACCAAGAAAGCGGCGCAGGAGACTGGTGTGCGCATCCAGATACACGCCACGATCAACTTGTTCGAGTTCCACACGGTTATGCGCCGCGAACGCTGTACTCCCATCGAGCTGCTCGAGAGGATTGGTTTTCTGGATCCTGAAGTATCGCTGTCCCATTGCATTTTTGTCAGCGGCCATAGCTGGCTGGCATACCCCTATGGCGACGACCTCAAAATTATCGCTGCTTCCGGTGCATCGGTGGCCTACAGCCCGCTTAAGTACCTGAAGCTCGGCATTCTCATGGAGTCCTTTGATGGATATCGCAAAGCCGGCATCAACATGGGCATCGGCACCGATACGTACCCTAAGGACATCATTTCGGATATGCGCTATGCGGCCATTGCTTCCCGAGTGGCCGACAAGAGTTTTCTCTCCGGACACCCGCGCGACGTTTTCAACGCGATTACTTTGGGTGGCGCGAAGATGCTTGGCCGCGATGATCTCGGCCGTCTTCAGAAAGGCGCCAAAGCCGATATCGCCATTGTCAACCTCCGGGACATCGCCTTTGGCGCGGTGCGCGACCCGATCCGCTCGCTGATGGAAACCGCCGTCAGCCGCGACGTGCGCACGGTGATCGTTGACGGTGAGACTCTCGTGGACAACGGTCAATACTTGCGCATCAATGAAGAAGATCTGCTCGAAAAAGTTCAGGCCAAAGGTGAACAGGTATGGGAGAGCGTTCCCAAGTGGCACTGGACGGGAAAAACCATCGATGAGGTGGTGCCGCCCAGCTTCAAGATAAAATGAGTCGGAAACCTCGTACGGCTGTTAAGAAAGAGAGGAGCGGAGCGTGTCTGAGCTAACGGAACTCAAAACGAAACTGGCGATGTCATCACGGATGCTGTTTAACTCCGGCTTGGTGGATTATAGCGGCCATATCAGCGCGCGCATACCCGGTTCGGACCATCTGGTGATCCTTCCGCACCCGGTCAGCCGGGCAACTGTCGCCGCGGATGACATGGTGATTACGGATTTCGAGGGCAAATGGGTCGAAGGAAAGTACAAAGCGCCTTCAGAAGTTTACATGCATGCGCGCGCGTACAAAGCGCGGGATGACATTCAGAGCGTCGCCCACCTGCACAATCATATGGTCGCGGTGCTGAGCATGGTGGATAAACCGTTCTACCCGGCTTCCTCCAATCCGGGAGCGTTTTTCGGCCCGGGCGCGCTTCCTCTCTATATGGACCCGGCATTGATTCACAGTATCGAACAGGGCGATGCCGTCGCCGAAACCCTGGGACAAGCGGACGCTGTCATGCTCCGCGGACATGGTTCAATGGTCGTGGGTCAGGCCATCGAATGGGTTTTCGCCGCCTGCGTGGATCTTGAAGAGGCCGCTTCGCGATTCTACAAAGCCTCGCTACTTGGCGCCGTGCGTTTGTACAATGAGGACGAGACCCAGCGAACTATGCGAGGACGGCGCAAGGACTCGGTGGTCCAGAAGATTTGGGACCATAACGTTGCCAAAACCCGGCTCGCCGGGCTGATGGACGGCATCGATTGACCCAAATCCTGCGAAATAGGCCAGTCTCATGCCTCCGCCCGCTCCACGTGCATGTTCGTAGAACGATTTTTTAACTTAGTGGGCTGTCAAGAAATTGACTTTTGTCTTGCCAGGAAAAGCGCCTCCGTGTTATAGAATGCGATTCAATAACAACGAGGAGTGTTATCTGCCATGTACGACGATTTCCTGGCTAGGATTTTGGAGCCCGATGTTTTCTTTCCTTCGAATTTTTACGGAACCGCTGGTTTGTCGCGGAAGCTCGAAGGCGAAAAGCGCCTGATGATCGCGATCTTCAAAGACGCGGTGGAGTGTCTCGACAAATACCGTGGCTCCCGCAGCAGCTCCGGCCGAAGCAATTATCTGAACGCGTTAGCATGGGTTGAAGATACGAGTACGGACTGGCTATTCTCGTTCACGAACATTTGTGATCTGTTGGGGTTTGATCCGGATTATATGCGCGGGGTTTTACTCAAGCGCGAAAACAAAGGCATCAAGCCCGCCGGCGCCAGGCTCGTTACGTACAGCGCAGCCAGCCTATAAGCCGTAAGGACTATTTCCGTCTCGCCCGGAGAGAATTTAGCTCTTCTCTAATCGATTGGGCCCGGGGCGAACCAACACCTGCCAGTTTCGCGGCTCTGTCAAAGGCCGCGAACGCCTTTTCATCTTCATCCTGCAATAGCAAGGATCGGCCGAGGTAGTAATAAGCGTCTCCAAGGCGATCTAGCTTGCCGTACGCGACGCTCAGGAGGTGCGCTGGTTTGTCCCATTGTGGCGCAAGAGTGTGCGCGTTTAGATAAGCGCCAACCGCGCTCCGATAATCCTCGCGGTGCTGATAAAGCTCACCGAAGTAAAGATACGTCAATGGTTCTTTCGGCTGGAGCTCTAGGGACCGCTGCAGCGCAGCCTCGGCTTCCTCAGTCGAACCAAGTTGCGTATAGAGCCGCCCCGTGTCGCGCAGCAACGCTGGGTTTTTCGGCGTGAGTTTGCGCGCCTGCTCATAGTTTTGCAGTGCCTGCTTAAGTTGGCCCTTCAGTTGCCGCGCAAATCCTAGCAGATAAAGTATTTCGCCGTTGTCCGGCTGCTGGGCTGCGAGTTTTTCATACTCGGCCAGCACGGTGTCATCGCGCCGCTCGAGTCGCAGTATGATTTGGATTTTTTTTAGCGCATCGGGTTCGTCGGCTCTAACTGGAGGCTCACCAAGCGAGCGGATAACCTGTTGAATGTTGGCGACCCGCTCCTGGGTTACAGGATGCGTCATCAGGTAAGCCGGTATATTGATCGGGTTTAAAGCCCGATCTTCGTCGAGCGTCTTCAGGAATGCCAGAGCGCCCTTGGGATCAAACCCCGCCGCCGCCATGTAGCGCGCGCCCAAAGTGTCCGCTTCCAATTCCAGTTGCCTGCTGTAAGCCATCTGGCGTGTCGCGGAAATAGCCTGGCCCACGACTCCGGCTGCTTGAGCGCCCTCACCCGTACGTGCTAACAGCACCATGGCGAGAAGGCTCAGGACGGAGGTGGCATCTGGCCCTGACGAGCGGGCCATGTGGCGGCCTTTGATGTGAATGATCTCGTGGCCCAACACGCCGGCAATTTCGGATGTCGACTTGGCTCTTTCGATCAGACCCGAGAAAAAGTAGATGGAACCGCCGGGCACGGCAAAGGCGTTGAGTTGGTTATCCTCAACGATAAAAAATCGGTAGTCATACGCTTGAGGGCCGCTCGCCAACAAAATGCGCTGGCCGAGCCGGTCGATGTAGCGCTCCACTTCTGGATGGGTGACGAATTTAAAATGCTTTTTCGCTTCGCGGCGAAAATCTCTGCTGATCTTGACCTCTTCGTCTTCAGCCGGCGGGCTGATCGAAGGGATTACCGAAGACAAGCGCTGGCCGCAACCACCTAGAAGCAGCCCGAGGATGACGAGCCAAGCGCAACAGAGCCGCGACCAGGGCATTTCGGCGCTGTCTGTAATCATTTTCGGATTATAGGTACATGGCGTTTCTCATTCAACACCGATGACTATGGATGAAGGCGATAAAACACCGCGGCTTCTGCTACTTAAGCAGCATCACAGAAGGGTGCCGACAGAGCGCATATTGGGTGCGATCCCATGCGGGAAAACAATTCATCGGGTGACAGCCTGGGAAGGACTCACAAGGATCATTGGCGGTTAAGTGTCTCGCCCGTTTGTGCTTTCAGGCTTGCTCCCTAAAGGCATGGAGAGTTGGAGAGTTTTTCCTCCTCGGAGAATCGTCAATCGAATAATCCTGCCGGCTTCCAAGCCGCCGATCAAGCGACTCACGTCTCTGGGGCTGTCGACCTGCGCATCGTTCACTGCCAAAATAACGTCTTGCTTTAACAACCCTCCGCGGTCCGCCGGATGACCGCGCAACACCGCATTCACCAATACCCCCTGCGCTGCAGGAAGGCCCAAGCTTTTTGCCTGCAGAACCGACAGCTCCGAGGTTTGCACCCCAAGCCAGCCCCAAACCAGCCGCTCGCCGGTCATCAGACGCGGAACTAGCCTTTTGATTACATTGATGGGAATAGCGAATCCCATGTTGCCTCGCTCCGAGGCCATGGTGATGATGCCGATGACGTGTCCCTTACTATTCAACAGTGGGCCGCCGCTGCCGCCGGCATAAGCGCCGGCATCGGTTTGAATGAACTCATAACTCGCCGAATCAGGAAAGCTTCGCCCGGGCCGGCTGATCACACCTAGGTTCATCGAGCTTTCGCGCCCAAAAGGGTAACCGAAAACCACCGCCAGATCGCCGATGCGATTGTTATTGGAGTCGCCCAGAGACAGCGTTGGCAGTGGCTGGCCTGGGGCGACCTTCAAGATAGCAAAATCGGCATGAGTGTCCTGGGCGATGATATGTGCCATTAGGCGCTCGCCGTGAGCGAGCCGCACCTCAATCTCTTTGGCTTTATCGATCACATGGTGGGCGGTAAGAATGTACCCGCGCGGGTCAATAATGAACCCCGAGCCACGGCTTTGCGTTTTGGCCGCGTCACTGGGAGACTTGTCATCTTCCATTCTCGTCACCCGAATCTGAAGTATAGCCGGGCGCACATCGTTGGCCAGTCTAACCAACGCACGATTCAAGCGATCGAGATCACTTTCGCCTTCCATGGTTGGCGGTTCGCGCCAGATCGCCCCGCCGGCTGTAAGGCTATGCTCGCCGGCAGGAACTCGGGACGCGATTGATAGCAAGATAGCCAGGCAAGGGCCCCACGGAGATCTTAGCCGCATGGTAGTCGCCTCCTGATGAATTTCTGGCTGACTTCTTTATCCAAAACGGGCTTGAAGAACAAGAAGCCGTGCGGCGGCCGCGGCTTCGATCACGATTTCAGCGGAGTGATATGTTATGCTTCCGGCGTGAGCGACCTGGAAGGGAAGATCGTGCTGGTGACGGGCGGCGCCAGAGGCCTTGGGCGCTCCCTCGCCGGAGCATTCGCGCACGCCGGCAGCCGGGTGGTAATCGCGGCGCGAAGCGCAGAGATGCTGCGCGAGACCGCGCGGCATCTGAGCGGCACGCCATATGCGGTGTTTTCGTGGCCGTGCGACGTCAGTGACAAAAACCAGGTGGAGGTTTTAGATGCCGCCGTCAAGGCGCAATGGGGCACCGTTCAGATCCTGATCAACAACGCCGGCGTGGCGCGCGCAATGAGTTTTCTCGAGATGCCCGACACCCTGTGGCACGAAACTCTTCAGATAAATCTCACGGGCGTTTACAACTGCTGCAAAGTATTTCTGCCGGCGATGCTGGAATCCGGATGGGGCCGGATTATCAATATCGGGTCGACCATCGGCAAGATCGGCTACTCTCACGTAGTAGCTTATAGCGCGTCGAAACACGGTGTTCTGGGGCTTACCCGTTCGCTCGCGCAGGAGACTGCGCGGCATAACACTACTGTCAACGCCATCTGTCCCGGTTACCTCGACGACGAGCTAATCGCGAAAACGCACGGCGTATGGCCGAGAGCACTGGTAAATCGGTCGATGAGATTCTAGCGCTCTTTGCGAAAACCGCGCCGCAAAACCGCTTGATCAACCCCGAAGAAGTGGCTTCGCTGGCGCTATTCCTCGCCGGCGAAAAATCCGCCGGGATCACGGGACAAGCGATCAACGTTGACGGCGGCGCAGTAATGGTCTGAAGTCAACGCACCGATACTTGTCCCGGAAACTATGTCTGAGCTGCAAGTACCACGGCGTCGGGCAAGGCTCGGGTAGACTCCGCGAAGTGTTTTCATGAGCTTCCGCTCGCCTTGAGAACATGAGAATGCAGATCTCCGTCATGCCGGCATGGATTGCCGGCATCCAGGTTCGTCGGATGCCTTCGGAGACTTCCATGTCAGCCGCTCCATGCTGGAATGACGACGCGCAGCGCCCTGCGTTCAACGATCGAGTCCCTCGAATGGCGTTTATTTTCGAAGCCAGGAGCATCTCGTTTAGACCGTTTCATTAGGTCGGCGAGCATTGCATAACTAGCCATGCAGCCCTTTTTTGATCAAGACCATTTCTCCCTGCGCACGAGGGCACGCCGCTGGGTGGATGCGCATCTAATCGCGACTGGAGAACAGGCGAATATCGAAGAAACGGCGCGCCGGTTGTTGCTGGAACTCGCTAAAGAAGAGTTCCTGGGTTATACGGTCTCGATTGAATACGGCGGCAAGCGCGCCAAGGTCCAGGCGCGCGATCTATGCATCTTGCGTGAAGAACTTGCGCGCGGCTCAGCATTGGCGGATGCCTTGTTTGCCTTACAAGCATTGGGAAGTCTTCCTCTCATCCTGGCTGGCAGCGAGGAACAGAAGCGCCGTTACCTGCCGCGGGTCGCCAGCGGCGCAGCCATCGCGGCATTTGCTCTGACCGAACCCGAAGCAGGATCCGATGCGGCATCGCTCCAAACCCGGGCATTCAGGCGAAATCGGGAATACGTGCTGAGCGGGACCAAGAGTTTTATCTCCAACGCCGGCATTGCCGCTCACTACCTGGTCTTTGCTTCCACCGCGCCGGAGAACAGAGGCAAGGGGATCAGCGCGTTTATCGTGGATGCCGACACTCCAGGCTTGGTCGTGAAGGAAAAAACCGCACTCATATCACCGCATCCACTCGGCGTGATTGCTTTCGAGAACTGCGTTGTGGACGCCGATGCCTTGGTTGGCCTTGAGGGGAAGGGGCTCG